>CAZHHT010000004.1:0-58285 GCA_964532455.1 uncultured Anaerolineales bacterium | reverse complement strand
CCATTATATTAAATTTTAAGGGGCTGTGCCAATTACTTTTGGGACAGCCCCTTTGATTCAATCCAGGGTTCTTAGAGTTTATAAAGCTCCAGAAACCCCAGTTTTTCAGTTTGACAAATTATTAGATCCAGCCCTGGTCTTTGCAGAATCCAGTCAACCAGGGAAGCTCCAGCCATTCACCTTGGTAGGCTTTGATTGCGGGATAGATTGTGACCAAGCCGATGAAGGGAGTAATACAAGCTAATACAACCGTAATACCGAGAATCAGGCTGACAATTCCGATAATAATGCTTGCACCGATTGCTTGCACAGCATGAAATCGGACAAATGCCCGGTCTTTCTGGGGTTCCATCAGCAGCGCTATAATTGCCAGGATAAATCCAATCCAGGGAATCCAGCTCAGCATAGCCCATAATTTGTCATCATCGCTAACCTCTTCATCAGAATAGGGGGTTTTGGTTATTTCTTCAGTCATCTGTGTCTCCTTATTTATTCCTAAATTAGGTAAGTATGTCTATAAGTGTTTTAACGAATAAATTATAATATAGTTTCAAGTTTCAGTGATATTATTTTGCCGGCTTGAGAATCCACTCTGCCAGGGCATTAATTTTCTTGGCAGATAATTGGCTGTCATAAGAGGGCACGGGTCTTCATTCGTTGGTAATTGTATTGGCATAATGAGATGCTTCTTTGATTAAGTGTTCCGGAAGATGGAACGGGCCATGTGCCCCTGAGCTGTCATGGATAAAATGATGACCAATCCAATGATTAACAACCGTCGAATCCCGTTTGTGGTCACATGAATCTTCTTGGGTCTACGAATAATATAAGGTTAACTATACCCCAAAATCCCCTGATTTTGGACAGAATTAACATATCCTTGATATTGATCTCAGGGAACTATTTGTTCCATGCTGGCAGGAGTTCGTTTGAAGAGCACTGACTTGGATATCCATCCAATGCCAAAAAGGATTAGTACACTGCCAATGAATAACATGGCGTTGTGGAAAGCATCCGCATAATTGACCCCGCCCAGAATATGAGTTGGGCCAGCCCACATTTGAACGCTGAGAACCAGCAGACCAATCACAATTGCAGTAAGACCGCCAGCAGTGCCGGATTCATCCACTGAACCTTTCTCGAACAGAGCTAACTCACGCAGTTTCGGTAAACGGAAGAGCAGGAAAATAAACAGAGTGAAGATTGTAATATAAACAATGAAATCTAGCGGCATTGAGGATCCCCGCAGGGCCCGGCTTGTGATCATGTGGATGCCGCCAGTGACTATTCCCAGGATCAATGCAAGCAGGACAGACTTTTCAGCATCCTGGTTGCCTTTAACAAGTTTAATGGTTGCCCGGATTCCCAGGATGCCGGTGGCAACACCAGCCACAACGTATAGAATATACAACCACTGAAATGAGGTTATGGCTTTCATGCCATCATATTGAGCCGGATCCAAGGTAACTCATGTTGTCCCTACGCCGCTCAACAAAGTGACCGCGGCAGTGGTACCCATGAACAGGATACCAATGAGTCGTAAGAATTTTTTCATCGAATCTTTCTACTTGATCTAATATAACAGTGAATATGGATGATAAATTATCTAAATGATAAACCACTCACAAAGGCGGCAGTCATCAAGAATAGCAGACTCGGTAGGAGGGTGAGGATGGTCTTCTGGGATAGAATAGGTTTCCCCGCTTTTAAGAATGCCAGCAGTAATCCCCCCAGGCCAATCAATGCGCCTCCTAGACCAACCAGGGCGAATCCGGCAGGCATGGTTCCCCGGATGCTGAGAAAAATTGGTAGGAGGAATATTATCAAACCAGCGATTCCGTGAACCATCGCCAGGACAATCGTGGCAATTCTACTGATGACTGAGAATCGAGTGATAACGATTGCTGTAAATCCAACCACGCAAAAAACGAGATAATGAAGGGTATATTCAACCAGGTGTTCTGAGACCAGTCCCAACGATAGGCTGAGGGGGATAAGGGTAGAGACAATGACTACTGCCTGGCTCTCAAGCCCTTCGAATCCGAGGATAATCAGCAATAATCCTGCGATCAGCAGTGTGCCAAAACTGATAGTGTAAAACCAGATCGACAGGGGTTCCATGCCATCCATGCCCACTGCAACCTGGTAAGCTGCCAGCAAGCCTGTCGCCAGCAGAAGAATCCGATCCAGAACAGTAATTTTTTTCATCAGGTTAGAATCCTCCGGCGAACAAGAGCAGCATAGAACTCAGCATATACAAAGAGGCGTATTTAAACAATCCAAAAGTAATCCGCTCTGAGGGAAGGGTTAAGCTTCTGACGGCTAGGACCAGCAAACCAATGGATAAAACCGCTATCAACCGTAAAAAGCCCCAGGTCATACCCACTCCAATAGCAGCCAAACCCATCACCAAGGCAGTCAACACACTGGAGACCGCGATAATCAGACGAGTGGTTTGATTATTGTAAACACTTGGGAAAGTTGGGATATTTGCAGCCTGGTAATCTTCATGATAACGCATGCTGAAAGTAAGGATGTGAGTGGGTATCCAGAATAAGACAGCCATAGCCAGGGCAATGCCTATCCAGTCGATATAACCTATTCCTAAGACCCGTCCGGCCAAAACCGGCATTCCGCCGGAAATTCCGCCCCAGACAATGGACCAGGCGGTTCGTCTTTTAAGCCAGATCGTGTAAACAACCACGTCGAAAAACAAGCCAGCAAAAACCACAATTCCATAAAGGGGATCTAATGCCAAAGACCAACCGATGCCGATAATTGAGAGGAGTAACCCAAAGATCAGCGCTTCCTGGGGTTTGGTCTCTCCGGTACTCAGAGGACGGTTGCTGGTTCGGGGCATCTTGGCATCGATATCCCGGTCAATCCACATATTCAGCGCAGTGCTGCCGCTGACGGATAATAACAAACTTCCAGTCAGCGCTAAAAGAGTGGACATGTTCATTATAGGACAACGAGCGCTCATATATCCCGCCAAGCCAGTGATAAGCAGCAACCCGGTCTGGAGGGATTTGATAAGCGGGAAGTATTTTGATTTTATTTGCTTGAAGATTCGTTTCTTGTTTTCCATAAATATTTGTTTTAATCTAGTAATTGGAATAGAGGAAGCGTCAAATTTTCCAAATTCTATTTTACCTCATCCCGGATACATCTGAAGCCGATTTGGGGACTGTAGAACTGTGGGCCGGCGCTGTTTTCTTTCCAAACCCGCAGGTCAACTTCATAGGAGTAGAAGCTCCCGCCGCGCATAAAGCGGTAATGTTGGTCGGGAAGATCATCGCCCAGCCACTGCCAGACGTTCCCGGCCATATCGTAGAGGCCATAAGGGCTGGCCGAGTCCAGTGTTTCATAAACGCTGCCGTCTATACTATAGGTTTGACCGTTGTAAAATCCGACCGGGGTGGTATTGCCTAATTTCCCGAACATCTTTTCAAAGAGATCAAAAGATGAGTAGAAATTAGCATTATTCCTCTTGATTTCTTCTCCCCAGGGGAAAGCAAGACCATCTCCGTTTACGATTTCTGTCCCGCGAGCGGCTTTTTCCCATTCCACTTCAAGAGGAAGCCGTCCACCATAGTATTTACAGTAAGCATCAGCGCCAAACCAGGTTACCATCGTCATGGGGTGGTTGGCATATTCCTCGCTAGAGATAAATGTTTTGCCTTCGCGGGTCAAACGCACACCCTCTGAAAAAGGCATGAACAGATGATCCCCGGCCTTGATCTTTTCTTCATGATGAGCGCCCTGGAACGGGTCACCGGGGTAGTATCCACCTACACCATCTTCGCTCCAGATTTCTTCACCGGCCTCTTCAGTAAATTCTCCGATGTTAATATCACCGGAAGCCAATGCCGAGTTTAGATAGTCAGCATATTGAGCGACGGTTACGTCTGTGACCATGATTTGATAATCATAGTCGATAATGGTGAGATGGCTTTCCTGCCCGAGGGGAAATTCTCCGGCGGGCACAACAGACCAAGAATTGGGATCAACTCCGGTGTTAACATAAGGAGGTGTGATTGAGCTGATATTGGGGGCGGACTGACAAGCAGACCCGGTTAATACTATAAAAATCAAGCTGAAGAGTATACGTCTCATTGGGAAACCCCCTCAAGGGTCGCTTTGAGTTCTTCCATCTTTCGTTTCTGTTCCTCGAGTTCGGCTTCTGTGTTAGTCTTTACCTCGTTCATGAATTCTTTATTCCATTGACCATTCTTCAGGAATAAATCATATAAACGCCACCCCATGAAAACAGCCAGCAGTACAAGTACAGCACCCAGCCCCAAGTCAATTAGCAGCATGGATGTGTTGACAAGCGGCTGCTGACTGAATTCATCAACAAAAAGACGTTTCATGGAGAAAATTGTCGCTGAAGCAAAAGCAATATCAGACATGATAATGATCGACCAGCCAAACCACTTGCGTACTTTTCCTTTTAATCCTGAAAGATCAGCATAATAAAACAGGATGATTGTGGCAATCAAAGCCGCCAGAATATGCCAGTGCCCGGTCAGGGTGATCCGCTCTTCTCTCTGCGGCCAGACCCGGAATATTTGTTCCAGTCGGATTGCCATGAATATTCCTACTCCGCTCACTGTGAAATTCATAAAGACCATCTGCCAGCCGGACCCGAACTTAAGCGGGTCGCGCAGCAGTGCACCTAATTTTTGGAAGAAAGTCGGCTTTTCAATATCAGCGGTTCCTTCTTTGATTAACTTATCCCAAGAATAGATCACATAAAACAAGGCCGGCAGCATTACTAAGACCGCGCCGCCGTAGATAATTGTGTGAGCCCATTCCAGCCAAACAATGGATAATGCACCTGCGGTGAGCACGATAATCCCCAAATTCATAAGTGGCATGGCCCACTGGTGGAGTTTGCCCTTAAAATCCATCCAACGGCCTACGACCAGGGTGATTGCGACCCCGGCTAGAGACAACATGATGTGCAGGTGGCCTATGATGGCTTTTTGCAGAGCGGAGTGATCCGGGTACCGGATCAGATCTTCCGCCAGGAATGTTTCATGCCCGTTTGCCCAAAAGGAACCGGTCACGGCTCCCCAGGTTGCAGAAAGTAAAGTGGCAACAGCCATGGTGAAGAAAGCCGCCCGTTCCCAATTGAACCCCTTTTTAGTGCGGGCATAGGGGGAACCTTGGGGTAAATAGTATTCTTTTTTCCAGGGCCAGAGTGCCGCGGCAAGCAGGATCCCCGCGAAAAAGACCAGAGATTGCCCGAGCAGGAAAAGTCCATGATAGGCGTAGTTGTGCCCAAAATATGCGAATAGCAAGCCAAATATTAGAGCTGTGAGATATCCGACAGTGATGATTCCGTTGATCATCACCTGCTCATTCCGTTTCATTGGTACGATTTCTGTAATAAAGTAGACTTCTATAGCAAGGATAGTCATCGCAATCGTGTGGTAAAGCATGATGATGCGGCCTTCACGTTCAGCCTGCGAAAGATCCATCCCCAGTGTTTTTACCGTAATGTCACGAATACCCCACTCAACCATTGGCCCGGAAAGTGTTCCCCAGATTGCAGTCACCAGAGCGATAGCGGCAATTGCGATCAGCGCCAATCCCCGAGTAGAGGTGAACAGGTAAGTTAAACGTTTTTTAATCGCTTGCATTAGTGTTAATCCTAAAGAAAAAGATAAACTTATTGACAATGGCCTGATTCAACAAAACCTGCGCTGTGTTGTCTTATATTAAAGATAACACAGCGCAGAAACTTAGTCTTTATTAAAAGGCAATATCAACCCTCTATATTATTTAGATGATTTAATGTCTTTCACAAAACCCCAGGTGAATGCCAGCGCCATTAATAGCAGCAGCGGTGCCAGGATTGTAAATACAAGGTCGGCGCTGAAGAATAGCAGCTGTTTGCCTGCCACGATAAATGCCAGGGCAATTCCGCCAACACTAATTAATAATCCGCCGATGCCCACTAACCCAAAACCTTTGGGAGCGTCTTTGGTGACGACACATTTATAAAGCGGCAGACCGAAGATGATCAGTCCGGCTACGCCGTGGAATACGGGTATGGCAATACTTTTAAGGGACATGCCGCCAATGCTGGTTACGGCGATTGCCAGCAAACCAACCAATGAGAACCAGGAGTATGCTTTTTTGTAATCAGGCACAAATTGGTGCATTAACCCCATAGATATCCCCAGCGGGATTAAGGTGGCTACAGTGAGCACATAGGGGGAAGCCAGGATATCCCAGCCGAAGATAATTAATAACAGGCCAGAGACTAACAATACCACAAAGCCCATCATGTAATAAATATCATAGCGAGTCTTTTCTTTGCGGTACCGGGTGTAGAACCGCCAGATTAGATAGATGGCTGTTAAGCCTGTCAAAAGAAGGATCAAACGATCAAAGAGGGTCAAGGCAAAACTCCTTTATAAAATACGATGATAATAAACAAGGGCCAAATGTTGCAGAAAAGATAATCAACTCGCTTCTTTTATTAATTATTATTCAGGAACCCCTTATTGTCTGTGATATAAGTCACAAAGAGCGCAGCAAGAGAAATTAAGTTTTCAATATTAAGTGTATCATTAAGCGCCCATATGCTGTGACACGATGCTGCATTAGAGGGAAATTGTTTTTCTTCTATTACTCCGAAAACCTCGCAAAACACTAACAAAATCTTCACAATTTATTAATAAGTACTTGATATGATTTTGCAATAATAATGACAATCCCCGCTATAAAAGTTGATTATCACAGCGAGGGAGAATGGGAGATTAATAAATGGAGAAAAAAAGAGTTGTATCGGTTCAGACCCGGAACAATTTAATATTGGACAGCTTATTGTTTGTCTCAGGGCTAATCACCGCACTTTCAGGAATTTATTTCCTGTTTTTACCTGTCGCCGGATATCAAGGGGGAAGAAACGCACTGTATGGTGTAACGATCTTCTTTGAACGCCACACCTGGAGCGATATCCATATTTGGGCCAGCGTTGCGATCGTGCTCTTTGCTGCCGTGCATATCCCGCTGCACTGGCAGTGGATCATAAATATGACCAAGAGTGGAATTAAAATCGTTTTTGGGAAGAGTAAATTAAATAAATACAGCCAATTTAACCTGGGGATCAACATCCTGATCGGTTTAAGTGGCTTGATCTGCGGGATCAGTGGGTTGTATTTCCTGCTGGTACCGGGAGCATTCCATAACTCGATTATCCCCGATCCGATGTGGCTGTTTACCAGCACAACCTGGGATTTAATCCATACCTGGAGTGGGGTAGCAGCCATCGCGGCAATAACGCTGCATTTCTATATCCATTGGAAATGGGTTTATAAGGTTATCCAGAAATATGGGCAAGCCTACAGAAAGAATCTGAAAGTTAACCCGGTAAATCAACCGGTAAGTGCACAGCAGGTTTAGGTAAAAAATCATAATGGGGCCGAATAGCCCCTTAAAGGAGAAAGAATGTTTAAGAAAATTATCCTCTGGGCGCTCTACGCGGGGCTTGCAGGTATTTTAATCTTTGGTGCAGTCAATCGCACATCCGCCAAAATAGGAGAAGCAGTTCCTGGAGGAAATGCAGACTCGGTTGATTACCAATCCTGGGGAGGGCAGGGAAGCGGACAAGGAAACAACGGCAGCGGTCAGTCCCTAATCGGAGATGGCCATGAAGATTCTGGGGTGGGAGAATATGAGGACCACGGTTGGGTTTCCCTTACCGGTACAATCTTTTCCTTATCCACAGAAGAGATGCAGGTAGTAATGGACAGTGGAGAAAGTATAAATGTTGCTGAACGCGCCTGGAGGTTTGCCCTGGAGCAGGGATTTGATCCCCGCTCCGGAGATCAGGTTGTACTGCGAGGTTTCTTTGAAGGTGATATGTTTGAAACGGCAGAGATAAATAATTTCAGCACTGGACAGGTTGTGATTCTCAGAGATGAATCCAGTCGGCCTCTCTGGGCAGGTAATTCCACCCATTAAGTTTAGTTTATATTTAATTTCATTGTTTCAGGATCGTTTTACCCTAACTTGAGTTCCAGTGTATCTTGAACAGCGCAGATTTCCAGGCACTCCAGACATTGAATACACTCGGCGCTGCGTAAATTCTCGGGGACATTCTGAATACCCATAGGACACTCAGTATCACAGCGGCCGCAGGTTGTGCAGCTACTTTGGTTGATAATCAGGCCCAGGGGAGCGATCTTATTAAATATTGCCAGGAAAGCCCCAAACGGGCAAAGGTATTTACACCAGAAGAGTCTGTTCACCATGGATGTAATTACGAACACAATCAGGACACTAATTAACAGGGGAGTATTCAACTGGAAACTAAACAACGCTCGGGCTGGACAGATGTCCCGCAGTGGAGGATAAACAGACCGGGTGCTTGCCAGGAGGATGATTGCCAGAATCAGGTATTTCAAAGACCGGAGCCAGGGATCAAATTTTGGAGGGAGTTGCATTGGAAACCTTGACTGGCTCTTTTTTCCACGAACGTGTTTTTTTCTCCGGGTAATTGGCGAGTTAAACCAGCCAGAAGATCCTGCAGGGTTCCCACTGGACAGATCCAGCCGCAGAATACCCGCCCCGCAAGCAAGGAAACGCCAAGGACACCAATTAATATGGAAAAGTTCAGCAGACTGGTAGTTTTCAGTGTTTGACCGGTTGTTAGATAGAGCCAGAGTGTTTCAATTCCGCCAAAGGGGCAGAAGGCATCAAAGGCACCTCCTTTGGCTGATTCTCCCGGCATGATATGCCGAAGACCAATCAAAAGGGTGATCACAGGAAATATTATTTGAATGATCGTGCGCACGGTAGGAGTGGGGCTGCTTTCGTTCAGACTTAGAGGATGAGATTTCATCTATGTCAATGACCTTTTTAGGAATGACCCACGGAATTCGCTTGGACATTACTTTAGGTTGTGTCCATTCAGATCCCGCGGGGATGGAGAGAATCAGATATTTCCGAAATATGCTGAAGTAAATTCGACCTGGGGTGTGAGGAGCCCGTGCCTCTTACCGCTGCTGTGGTTAGGACGAAATCCGAGTGCTAACCCGAGTATGGTAAATAATACCAGGGTTGTGATAATGATCACGGGATATTGATCAGGTTTTATTTTCATGGGTGCTTACCAGTTCAACAATCCTATGCTTCTACTTCTATCCAATCATTGATCAACTTTTGTGTGCCGGGAAGCAGAATGACTACCAGAAGAATGGCGCTCAACAAGGGACCAGGAAGGAACATAGAGAACCGGCCCAACCGGATCACATCGGTTAATCCCACCGGAAGTCCTCCAATAATTGACAAGGAGGAGGCGAAAATACCAATAGGAATGGTCCAGGTTTTCCCTTTTACCAGGGCATAAATGAATACTGCCCAGGCAGCGGCGGCCCACCAGGTCACAACCAGTCCCATGGCGTACAAGCCGATTAGGGAACTTTCCTTAACGGTTTGATAGCGTGAGATAGCGCCCACACCATCGATGAAGATCATCACATAAGCCAGACCGCTTACAAAGGCGAGGGTGACGATTTTATTCTTTACTCCGCCGATGAAGAGCATCCCAAACCAGAGTATAAAGGCAACCAGAAAGACCCAAAGAGTTGGTGTGGGCATCCCGATGCTGGCGGGTGGAATCATGGGGAAGAAACCGGCCAGGAGCTGCATTGTGGAGGCGGCAACTCCCCAACCCCAAGCCCATTCTTTTTTATTGAGAAAACCGAACAAAACAACTACCCAGATTGCGCCGCCAGTCATGGCAACCCAGCCCATCAGGGCGTGAACAATCCTGACAGTGATCGCTTCGTCAGGCCTCCCATCCAGGATTTTACCCTCGACGATGGGAATATAGGTAACGGCTATCAGGAATAGAACCAGAAAACCGGCCAGAATACCAACGACAGCGAGGGCAGCGCCCAATTTGTGGTTGTTTTTCAAAGATTTCATCAATAACTCTCCTTTTTGGATATTGGAAACCTTGGAAAAGAAACGCAGCTTGAGCCTGAGTATTGCAGGAAAAGCTGCGTCTTTTCTTTTATCCAAGGATCCTTTTCTGATTACTCAGATACATTCTCGTCTGTCAGCAAGTGTTTTTTGAAGTAAGGAACCATAGTGAAAATCAACACCCCAACAGCCAGAATTGCGCCATACAGGTAGTCCATGGTTTTGGTGCGGATAAACTGGGTGGGTATGTTAATCATCAGGATAGCGATTGAACCAGTAATGGCTAACCACCAACCCTTACGCTTGCCGACTGCCAATAAGGGGATTGCAGCGAACAGTAATATGACCGCAACCCAGTTGGTTTCTCCAGCCCAGTTGAACACCCACCAGGTGAAATCCTTATAAAGAGGATAATCAGGCCGGGTCGCCATGGTCCGTTGGGCACCAACACCGATGGTGAATGCATGAGTAGCCAACATGCCCAGGAAGGCCAGGGTGCCGAATCGGGTCCATTTAACTGCCCGCTCCGCCTTGCGAAGGAGAATGAAACTGAAATAACCTATCAAGCCAATCGCAGAGATGGTCAACGGCAGCGGGAAGCCGCCTACAAAGCTGACATAGGGCAAAAACATGAACATTCCACTAATGGAGGGGATGGCAAAGAGAGTTATAGCCAGGGGGTAAGTCCACTCTGTGCCCTTCTTGATTTCTTGTGAGATAATGATTAAAGTGACTCCGGCGACAAAGATCAACGCCCGCCAGACTGGGTAGAAGAAATCAAACAATTTCAGACCGCTGGTAAATGTTGGGTTGCCAGCATCAATGTGAGCCATAAGATTTATAAGCACCCGTTCCAGAGAAGTTTGAACCAAGAACGGAATCAGATATACCATCAGCAGACCGATAACGATTGCAATAACAGACATGATGGTGCGGTTCTTTTGGGGAGTTTCTTGCATGAGATATCTCCTAAAATAGATGGTTGAATATTATTAATTAATTTGGTTTGGTTTAAAGTTTAATCCAGAATGATCCGGTTTTCTTTGCTTTAAAGCAAATCAGGGATTGGAAGAAAATAAGCCAATCCCTGATTTTGGATTTTGATCCTAGTTGCTTTCAGGATTTTTTGCCGCCCTGTTGATCTTTGAGCAGTAGGAAATCCAAACGAGAGGACGAGAAAGACCTCACTCCGCAGCCATAAGCATTAACTGTTCTAAGAGATTATTGCTGTCCAAGAACCCTTTTCTTGATCCACGGGATAACTAGGATCGCAATAAAAACCGCTGATAACATTGCGCCGCAGAGCCATTCCTGTCCAGAAGGGACATTGAAGCGATCCATATAGGTTAGGAACGCAGCAACAAAATTAACGATACCAGCAATCATGCCTGTGTACCAACCTATTTCTTTACGGGCTGCCATCAGGCCGATGGTCACAAAGAAGAGTGCAGTTGCAGCGTACATTACGATGCCGCCCAAAAAAAGTTCGGGATTACTATCGGTGAGATTATAGAAAGGACCTTTGGTGAGGAAGTGGCGTACACCGTGTTGAGCGTTCATGAAAACCATGCCGCCGACAACGCCTAAAGCCAAGAAAGTTATTATTTGAGCAATTTTGGTCTTTTCATCCAGTTTCCGGCCGGCTGGCGCGGTTGTTGCTAGATTTTTATCAACCAGCCGACGGGATGTCTGCGAACCGCTACCTTACCTTGGAACAAATGGCCAATTCGATTGGTACAACAAAGGAACTGGTGAGTAAAACATTACACCGTTTTGCAGATGAGGGAATGATAGAAATAAACCGAATGCAGTTTGTTTTTACGAATAGGGAAGGTTTAGAAATGTTAGCCGGGCAAGATAAAGATCTTAACGTGTAAGCCCTGGAATTGAAGAAATCTGGGGTTGAAATGAGTATCGTCCTGAAACAACCATAAGTTGAATAAAACCCGAACAGGTTCGGGAAAAGAACCACCCCGGGAGTCATAGTATAATCAAGTTCCAGGGAAAGTCTCTCCCTAATAACAAGAGGGGTAAAACGAATCCTCTGGATCAATGGAAGATTTTAGAACGCCAAGACCCAAAGAAAACGACACTTTATCAGGGATTGACAGCAATTATGGATTTATTAACATTCGCAGCAAAAACCCCTTTATTTTCCTCTATGGACCCCGGGGAAATCCAACATATGCTGGATTTAGGCATCACCCGGGATTACCCAAAGGGCCAATGGGTGTCTCATTACGACTCTCCCTGGCCCTATTTGTTTCTGGTTGAGGAAGGTCAAATTACCGCTTTGAAGGAATCGTCAGGTGGAAGAAGCTTGGTGGTTATGGTAATAGAAGAGGGCGAGGTCTTCTGGGGGATGGGGTTTTTCAAAGAAGGAATAGGGATGCCTGTTGCCCTCATCGCCGATCAAGAGAGTCGTCTCCGGCTCTGGACACAGGAACGACTGCTGCCTTTCTTATTAAAAAACGGGAAATTTACCTGGGCTTTAGCTCAGTTAATGGTAGAGCGGATGCTTATAGCCAGCCAGATCTTGGAGGAATTGGCGTTCCAACCGGTTGCAGGAAGACTTGCACACCTGCTGTTGGAGCAGTTAGAAGATCAGACTGGAGATATTTTGACCAGGGACATGACACTGGAAGATATGGCTGCCCGGATTGGTTCCACCCGGGAGATGGTATGCCGTCACCTGTATCAGTTTGCTGATCGAGGAGCGATCCAAATCAACCGGACAGAGTTTAAGGTCACAAATCAGGATTTGCTGCAGCACTTCGCCGAGAAAGGGAAAAGACAATGACTCACTTAGAATACTTTCCAGGCTTAAATGAACGAACTTGTTTATAGGGTTTGACTTGGGCGCCGACATTGTTCTTAAGGACCTGGCCAGAAACATGCATCAGGGTGTCGTGGTCAAAATGGGGCAGTTTTTGCATACTTGCCAGGCAGGGATAGTGATGGTGTAGTAAACCAGCTTTCTCTTCGGCTTCATCTGCTGACAAACCAATTAATCCTTCAGCCACGTATCTCGTACAGCCGCAAACCGCATCGCGGGTCACTTTAGCGGAGGTAATGGTCCGGGAATCCGGATCAATTTCCAGAGATAATTTTGGTTGACCAAAATAATGGGCAAACTCAGCGATTAGCGGATTGTCATAATCGGCTGTCTCAAACCGGGTTATGCCATAGGTGGTTTCAGTCAGCGAGCAGAGTGGTTTGGGCGTGACACAATCCACCCCAGCCTTTTCAAGCCAGCCGTGCAGTTGTCGCTCGAGTCCTCGGGGGAGCCAGAGTTCATTATCCACTGCGACCAGTACAGCTTGGGCTTTTGTCATCTTGGCAATATCTGGCAATAATTCAGCCGCGCCCTTATGTTCCGCAAAGGAAAGGATTAAATTGGCTTGGGGAAGTTGATCGGGCAGGAAGTCTTCTGGATCATCTATGAAAGGGGGGAAAACCGATGGGGTCTGCCAGGTTTCTATTTCCCAGGATTTGGGATCAAAACCCTGAATATTCCGAACGTGTCTTTTCCCGTATTCACCAGAAACGACAGCTAATAATTTCATTGAAACGCTCCTGTGAAAAACCACTAATCATCTAACAATAAATACAACAGCATCAGAGTTTTTGTCTTTGCATGGACGCTGTGAGGAAGTCGAGGAGGGATCCGCACCCAGGTTCCCGCTTGAGCAGTTTTTGCGTCTTCTCCCAGGAGCAACTGAGCTTCTCCTTGAATAAAGTGAAGCAGCGCCGGAGCGGCGGCAGTATGTTCTGATAGTTCCTGCCCAGGGTGAAATCCAAATAGAATTGTTTTTATCGAATCATCTTGGTAAATGGTCCTGCTGAGGATGGTGTCCGGGGGAAACGATTCAATCAACTCCTCGAGCTGTTCAAAATAGACAGTTTCTGAATTCATAAAATATCCTTTGGGACGTAGTTCGCTGGTTAGAAATTAGAAATGATGCCGAGCTGTTGAGTTGTGGTTAATGTGATCCTAAATAGATTTATTAACAATAGGCATATTGTACCCCAGGAGTGTACAAATACCACCCAGCTAAAATTACATTGCGTATAATCAGAAACCTGGTTGTCAACCCCTGCCTGACTGCTTGATTTTATTAATAGCTTTTTGTACAATGAAAAGCAACAAGTAGATATTTCAATGCTGTAAGACTGGCTTACGTCTTACCCAGGGAGCTTGTCATGGATACCGACAAAGTGGATATCATCAAGGTTTCAGCGACGTCCCGAACCTCAGCCGTAGCGGGGGCAATTGCAGGCATATTTCGTGAGCGCCAGTTTGTAAATGTTCAGGCTATTGGTGCCAGTGCTGTCAATCAGGCTGTAAAAGCGCTGGCATTAGCTCGTAATTACCTTGCTGAGGATGGATATGAAGTTGTCAGTTTTCCCGAATTTGTTGACGTGGAAATTGATGGAAACACTCGGACAGCGATTAGGATTAGTGTTTTTCCACGTTAGATTAAATTTGATTCTGGACTGATGAATTTTTCTTTCCCGTTTCGATTATGAAACCAGGAAGGAAGATTTTTATATCTTGATAAGTTCTTTTTCGCCCTAAGAATAAATCCCCCGCTAAAGAAATTTGCCTCTGATTATTGCGCGTGGTAGAATCAGAGTGCAATTTAGTTACCAGAATCCATCTTTGTAAGAATTATTATGGATGGGTTTTGATGTGGTTTTTTTAACTTGTTGGGGAGATGCAATCTGTGTGCTCCAGACAAGCGATTTGCTAGGAGTGTGGTGAAAATGGAGTCTCAAGTAAGTACCTTTACAACAAAAAAAGGCTTAGCCCAAATGCTCAAGGGCGGCGTGATAATGGATGTTGTTACAGCAGACCATGCGAAGATAGCAGAAGAAGCTGGCGCAGTTGCCGTTATGGCTTTGGAGAGAGTTCCAGCAGATATCCGGGCTGATGGTGGTGTTGCTAGAATGAGCGCCCCCGAACTGATCACAGAAATAATGAACAGGGTCTCAATTCCCGTGATGGCCAAAGTCCGCATCGGACACTTTGTTGAAGCGCAAATTCTGGAAGCCCTGGAAGTTGATTATATCGATGAATCCGAGGTGTTAACGCCCGCTGATGAAGCCTACCATATCAATAAACACCAGTTTAAAACACCCTTTATCTGTGGATGTAGAAATTTAGGGGAAGCCCTGCGTAGAATAGGTGAAGGAGCAGCGATGATCCGGACAAAAGGGGAAGCCGGAACTGGGGATGTGGTCGAGGCTGTCCGGCATGCCAGGAAGGTTTTTGGAGAAATCAGGCAGCTATGTAATATGCCAGAAGAAGAGCTGATGACTTTTGCCAAGAATATCGGGGCACCGTTTGAACTTGTCAAAGAAACCCGAGAGCTCGGCCGGCTCCCCGTGGTCAATTTTGCTGCCGGGGGAATAGCTACACCCGCAGATGCAGCTTTAATGATGCAACTGGGTGTTGACGGTGTGTTTGTCGGATCTGGCATCTTTAAAGCCGGGAATCCAGCCAAACGTGGTGAAGCGATAGTTAAAGCGGTTACTCATTACAATAACCCGGATATCTTGGCTGAGATCAGCCGGAATTTGGGCGAGGCAATGGTAGGCAGGAATGTATCCGATTTAGCAGATAATGAGCGTATGGCATCCCGCGGTTGGTAGAGCTTTTTTGACATTTGATTTAATTTTATACCTATGAAAGAATCCCGACCGCCATTGGATCCTGGTCACCTGAGGGTAGGTGTCCTGGCTTTACAAGGTTCATTTCAAGAACATCTGGCAGTCCTTGCTGGAATAGGCGTCCAGACTGTTGAAGTACGTCTGCCGGAACAGATCCATGATCTGAATGGGATCATAATTCCCGGTGGCGAATCAACCACGATAGGAAAACTTGCGGTTGATTTTGATCTCTTGGAGCCCCTCCGTGATTTCGGAAGGAAGAAGGCGATTTGGGGTACCTGTGCCGGAGCGATCTTCCTTTCCAAAGAAACTCACCGGAACCAACCTTTGCTTGAATTAATGGATATCACTGTTGACCGGAATGCATTCGGGAGACAAATTGCCAGTTTTGAAACTGAGTTGGATATTCCTGCTCTGGAGGTTGTATCTTCAACTCCGGCTGCCTTCCATGGAGTTTTCATCCGGGCCCCGCTAATCACCGCTGTTGAAGGTGAAGCAGAAGCGCTGGCAAATTTACCAGATGGGCGGATAGTTGCAGCCAGGCAAGGATATTTACTGGCTACTGTCTTCCACCCTGAACTTACTGACGATGATCGTGTTCACCGCTATTTTTTACACCTAATCCAAGAAAATAGCGGACGTTGAGATTTTAACTTTATGGCACGAAATATTGCGTGGAAGGATTTATATATCTTGCTGCGCTATCGAAAACAGCGGCAGTATCTGGATAATACCTTCAGGTTGGTTTACAATCCAGGTTTATTTTCAAGTGCCCTGCTCTCCATAGCTGTTCCCTCCAGTGGATTTTTTACAGCAGTTCACCCCCTTGATTCTGAACCCTACCCGTTATTAATTGGTCAAATCTATCATCCCTCTGCGAGTTTATCGGCCCGGCTAGTATTTCTGGCACCGATGGAAATGAGTTCACAGACTGGAACCGGGAAACTGCTATCACTTCTCACGGCCCAGGCAGGAGAACGGGGCGCTGTACAGGTTCTGGCAGAAGTACCCCTGGATGTACTTGAGGAAAATATACTCTACCAGGCCGGTTTTCGTGTCTATGCAGAACAGCAGATCTGGAAATTTCCCCGACAATTCTCATACGGTACAGGAAATAAAACCTGGATTCCAATTACAAGAGGGGATGGTGATCAGATTGTATCGTTATACCAGAGGATCATACCCGGTGCGGTCCAGCGGGTGGAACCTCCACCCGCTTTACCAAAAATTAAAGGGTTGATTTGTTGGCACGAAGGGAGAGTGGTGGGCTTTGCGGAAACCAGGTTTGGCTCTAACGGCATCCTGGTGGAAATAATCCTGGAGCCAGAGTTATCAGATATGGATGAATATCTGGCAGCATTGTTTTTCAATTTACCCTACCGTAATACACGTGATGTTTACCTTCGGGTCCGTTCCTATCAGGAGAGGATCGCTTCAGCCCTGGTGAGAGCCGGAGCCGATCCTGGACCAGAACAAAGAGCAGTGGTGAAAAGATTGGCTGTCTACTATAATGCCAAACAGACCTTCATTTACCAAGCGTTTGAAAAACAGCCGGATATCACAACCCCGATATCCAACACAGAAATTAAAAACTGATTATGTCAAACCATCGTATTACCGACAATTTAGATTCTTTATTTGCAGTTTTGCCGCCGGAAATCAGCAAGTCAATCGCTGGAGAAGAAAAGAACGCTGATTTGATCGAGGTCATTCTCGATCTCGGACGCGCTCCAACGGCGCGATTTTCTGAAGGGGAAATTGAATTGAGCGGCAGCGAGATTACCCGCAAGGATATCGGATATGTCGTTAAGCGGATTGGTAAATTTGACGGTGATAATCGAGCTGGTTTGGAACGCACCCTGCATAGAATTGCTGCTCTACGGAACCGCACAGGAGAAATCGTCGGGTTGACTTGCCGGGTTGGGCGAGCGGTTTATGGAACAACGGATATCGTCAAAGACTTGATCGAAAGTGGTAAAAGCCTGCTGATTTTAGGTCGCCCAGGAGTGGGAAAAACAACCATGCTGCGGGAAGCGGCTAGAATTCTGGCGGAGAACAAAAGGGTGGTGATAGTAGATACCTCCAATGAAATAGCGGGTGATGGGGATGTTCCACACCCCGCAATCGGTAAAGCCCGCCGGATGCAGGTTGCCCAGCCCCCACTTCAGCATGAAGTGATGATTGAGGCGGTGGAAAACCACAACCCGGAAGTAATTGTAATTGATGAAATCGGAAGAGAATTGGAAGCCCTGGCTGCCCGCACCATAGCAGAACGAGGGGTGCAGTTGATTGGGACTGCTCACGGAAACACTATTCAGAACCTGTTGATTAATCCAACCCTGGCAGACCTTGTAGGGGGAATCGAATCGGTTACACTTTCTGACGAGGAAGCTAGGCGAAGGGGAACTCAAAAAACCGT
The DNA here is from genome assembly GCA_964532455.1 of uncultured Anaerolineales bacterium. GTDB lineage: Bacteria > Chloroflexota > Anaerolineae > Anaerolineales > UBA11858 > B10-G9. Next base: position 40,248 of record CAZHHT010000004.1, on the reverse strand, counting down.
CTTGGAACGTAGATCCAATCCTACCTTTCATGTATTGATAGAAATCCAGACCAGGGACAGACTGGCAATTCATCAAGATGTCGCAACAGCGGCAGATTCACTTCTGCGAGGTGAGCTGCTTATACCTGAAGTCAGGTCCCGGTCAGTAGACGGTGAAATTAAAATAAAAAAGACACCTACTCGGCCTGTATTACAGAGTATAGGAGTAGACCCCATCCCCGAGAACGAGTTTACTGATGGTGGACCGCAATGGCAGCTGGACCATGAAGAGTTGGAAACTTTACCGGTTTTTACTTATGGTGTTGCCCGGGACCGGATGCTGAAAGCAGCCAAAAACCTGAATGTTCCAATCTCCATTGAAAAATATGTCAAGGATGCCCGAATAGCAGTCACCCTGAAACATCATTACCGGGATAATCCCAAGGCAATTGCAGAAGCAGAAGAACTGGGCTTGCCAATTTATGTCTTAAGATCCAATACAACAAAAAGAATGGAGCACTTATTAAAGGATGTCTTTAATCTAAAAAATGGCTCTCTTTCCAAAAGTGATGAACAGGCACTGCAGCAAACCCAGGGTGCCATACAGGCAGTACTAAATGGAGAACGCTGGGTGGAACTACCACCGGCTTCATCTTATATCAGACGCCTTCAACATCAGATGGTGAACCAAGCCAGCCTGGTTTCTCTTTCTTACGGGAAAGATCCCAACCGGAGAGTGAGGATTTTCAGGGAAGAAACTTAATTGTCCATTAACAAATAGAGAAAGATCTGAAAAAATCATAGAGTTGGAAACTCATTAATCAATGCAGGGAAAAACGGGAAAATTTATCACCTTTGAAGGTCCTGACGGTAGCGGAAAAACTGCTCAGATGGATATTCTGGCGGAGAAGCTAATTCAGGAAGGATATCCTATACTGACAACAAGGGAACCAGGCGGGACATCCATCGGGGATCAGATTCGGGAAACCCTGCTGGACCTAAAAAATACAGCCATGGTGGACCGCACGGAAGCATTGCTGTACCAAGCAGCACGAGCTCAGCTTGTGGATGAAATAATTAAACCGCATCTGGCTGAAGGCGGCATCGTATTGTGTGACCGCTATGCGGATTCCACCCTGGCATATCAGGGTTACGGCCACAGGAATACCGTGGAATCGCTGCAGGGGATTATTCGTTATGCAACCGGGGGACTAACTCCTGACTTAACTATCCTGCTGGATCTGAAACCGGAAGTAGGCTTACAACGTCGGCTGGATGCGGGAGGACTCAATCGGCTAGATGCCTACGACATCAACTTTCACCACCGAGTTAGGGCTGGATATCTTGAATTGGTGAAGGCAGACCCTGATCGCTGGATAATTGTGGATGCCGGCCGCCCATTTGAAGAAGTCCAAGCCGAACTGAGGAAAATTCTCCTGCAGTGGCTGAAAGTTTGCGGGTATTAATAATAGTGGAATGTTCGTCAAAGGTTGACTTATCTGCGGGATTCAGATTTACAGATCAAGACCGGGGTTGAGACCGCCCCCGTCAGAGCCTAGATCCGGAAGATCGTGTTCTATATCCTCTGGGGATTGACCTTTTTCCAGCCGGTTAACCACTTCATCAAATTCGGGACCCATATCTTCCCCTAAATCCCGGCTCATCTGGCGCATCATCTTTCCAAGTGCCCGGGGATCATCACCCAGCCCCGCTAATTGTTCCGGGTCAGCCAGCGATTCCAGCCTGTCTTCCTCTGAACGGGCAACCCGGACAGGTTTGATTATCCGCTTGATTTGCGAGCCCGCACATTTGGGACATTTCATCATCTTGGACCCGTATTCCTGATAGGTCAGGAATATTTCAAAAATTTGATTACAATCAGTACAATAGTATTCGTAATTTGGCATACAGCAGACTCCAAGAGGTGGAAATTATACACTTCAATTATAATGGATAAGGATATTTTGTTATGAATGACAAATCATCGGCTTCTATTTTTAATCTGAATCCGCCAAATCCCCTATTAATTGTAATCTCTGGTCCTTCCGGGGTGGGGAAAGATTCTGTGCTGGAGGTGATGAAATCTCGTGATTTGCCATTTCATTTTGTAATCACTGCGACAACCCGTAAACCTCGTCCAGAGGAAGTAGATGGGGAGGACTATTATTTCCTGTCCGAAGATGAATTCGCTAAAATGATTAATGAAGGAGAACTGCTCGAATATGCAGTAGTTTATCAAGATTACAAGGGCATCCCGAAATCACAGGTGAGAAAAGCCCTGGCAAGCGGAAAAAACGTCATCATGAGAATCGATGTCCAGGGAGCTGAAACAGTGCGGAATTTGGCTAAGGACGCGCTGTTGATTTTTTTATCACCTCAGAGTGACGAAGAATTGATTAACCGCCTGAAAAAGAGAAATACAGAAACCAAAGAAAGTCTAAAATTAAGAATTGCAACCACCCGACAAGAGTTTAAAAAGGTAGGAATTTTTGATTATATTGTTGTAAACAGGGATGACCGGCTGGATGAGACTGTGGATATGATTGAAGCCATTATTAAAGCAGAACAACATCGCGTTTACCAACGAGAAGTAAATTTATGAACCATAATTATTTACCCGTTTCTTCAGAAAAAAATGATCCGGGTCAGCAATTAGTTTCTATCATACTCTCTGAAATTTCCCAGAAATATAATTTGGATTTATCCCAGGATGCTGTAGCGCTGGAGCGGATCAAAGGCGCAGTGGAGAAAGCCAGATTGGAGCTGGACACAAATCCCCAGCCGGAGATAAATCTTCCTTCTATCAGTGCAAATTCTTCTGGTCCAATACATTTCCAAAAGGTAGTGTCCCGGGAGGATCTTTACCCGCATAGATCAGACGCGGAAAATTTTGGAAGGCGTCAGGAGCAGAAACCATCCCTGCAAATTAAGCTGCCTGACCGGAAACCGCTGGTAACCTACTCCTTGATGGTCATTAATGTGGTTTTTTATCTGCTTCAAATTCTGACTGATTATCTGGTGGGTTTTGATGTTCCAGCAGCGATAGGTTTAAAAGCAAACGAGTTGATTTTAGCAGGTCAGTATTGGCGGCTGATAACGCCCATGTTCCTGCATGGATCAATTCTTCATCTTGGATTCAATATGTATGCCCTTTATATCCTGGGAAGAAGGGTGGAGCGCTTCTTTGGATCATTCCGTTTCCTCGGATTGTATTTAATCGCCGGGATTGCCGGTAATATGTTTTCTTTCTTCTTTACCCCATCCCCTTCTCTGGGATCATCCACTGCGATCTTTGGCATCTTAGGGGCAGAGGGTGTGTTTATCTACCAGCATAGAAAATTATTCGGGGATCAATCCCGAGTTGCTCTCAAGCAGATTGTCCAGGTTGCAGCGGTAAATCTCTTGATTGGTTTGTCTCCCGGGATTGATAATTGGGGACATATTGGAGGACTGATTAGTGGAGCAATTTACACCTGGTTCACAGGACCTATTTTACAGGTTCAGGGAGCCCCACCGCTGCTGCGGTTGGAGGACAAACGGGCTAGTGGAACCGTCGGTATTGGATTTACCTTTCAGCTGATTGTGCTGATTGGTTTAATTGCCTTGATTATCTTTTTCAGAGGTTAATCAACCAATACTCGAGGATCCCCTCGGTTGATTCCCTAACTTGTCTACCTCGTTTAGAATCACAGAATCATTGACTGCACTCTTGTCATCTGGTAAAATTTTCCGCGTCTTGTGCGTTGTACCCTTCGCATTAGATATACTCTATTCAAAATTTAGTAGAAAGGGCTAGAAACCATGAAAGTATTGTTGTTAGAAGATGTGTATAAATTAGGCCGTGCCGGGGACGTAAAAAAAGTAGCTCCCGGTTATGCACGGAATTACCTGATGCCCCAGGGATTGGTTGTTTTGGCAACCCCCGGCGCTGTTAAGCAGGCAGGCCGCATCCAGAAACACGGTGAAGTAAAACGGGCCAAGGTAAATCAGGAATTAGGCGGCGTTGCAGAGCAACTGGAAGGAAAACGTTTCCTTTTTGCTGCCAAAGCCAGTGAGACTCGCCGGTTGTATGGCTCCATTACTTCCCAGATGATCGCCGAAAAAGTCAGCGAGGAAATTGGAGTGACAGTTAAAGCCAAACAGATTGAATCCCAACCTTTGCGCATGATAGGGAAACATAATGTGTCAGTCCGCCTGACAGTGGACTTGATCCCGAAAATTGAAATCATCGTTCACCGCGAAGGCGAATCACCCGAATCCGCCCTGGAAGAAGAAGAACAGGAAGCGTTGAGAGTGGAAGAAGCCCTGGATAAAATCTTCGACGATGAAGACATTGATCAGGATTTTGAAACCGATGATGTGGCTGACGAGAGTGGGCCTGCCGCTGAAGCTGATCTGGCTGAAGAGGTTGAGGAAGTAGAAATCGGGAAAGACAAGGCTGAGGAAGACGAGACTGAGTAAGAGTTTCTACAGCCAGTAGGTGAAAAACAAACCGGTCTGGGATCAGCCAAACAGCTGGCCAGACCGGTCTTTGTATTGACATATGGTTGAAAACAAACTCACGATTGGGCAGATCTTAAAACAATCCCGGGAAGAACAGAAACTCTCACTAGATGAGATTTCTGTTTTGACGCGCATCCGGGTGAAGTATTTAACCGCGATTGAAGCGGATAATTTTGATGTTCTACCCTCCTCCGTGCAGCAAAAAGGCTTTGTCCGGGTGTATGCCAGAGCCCTTGCCCTGGATCCTTCTCCCCTGGTTGCTCAATTGAGATTATCTAAAGATGAGGAAGTTTCCGGTGAACCCAAATCTCCTCAAAACGAATCAAAAACACCCTCGAAGTCTAAAGAGACTCAACCCCTGGGAGAGATTGGAACAAAATTAAAAACCCAGCGGGAAAGATTGGGCTTTACACTATCCAATGTAGAAAACCAGATATTTATTCCGGAACGCTACTTGACAGCAATTGAGAACGGCAGCCTTGAAGAGCTGCCCTCCACTGTTCAGGGTAGAGGGATGGTTAAGAATTATGCTCAATTCCTTGGTTTGGATCCAGAGCCGTTGTTGTTAAACTATGCAGAAGTGTTGCAGACCCGGTTATCTAAGGTCCGCAAGCCTGCACCTGATACGGGCAGTTCTTTTTCCCTGCGGGTTTGGTTACGCCGCTTTATCGCCAGCCCGACGATATTATGGGCTGCGGCAGTGTTGTTAATTGCCAGTGTGTCGATCTGGTCTAGTGTGCTGATATTTGGGAATCGGGGATCAGCTCCCGAATCCACAGCAACCATTCTAGGCGTGGCGGATATATTGCTGCCGTCTCTCACTCATACACCAACCCTGGAGCAGCCCCTAAATACGCCGGGAGAGATTGAAGTTGAAGTAGCTCTTACCCCGGAACCTGCAGATCCTGATGTTGAGGAAGGAGAAACAGCAGCCACTCCGCAGTTGACAGGGAATGAAAAAGTTCAGATTCAGTTGATCATCATCCAAAGATCCTGGGTGAGGGTGACAGTTGATAATATCTTAGCTTTTGAAGGCAGATTACTCCCGGGAAGCGTAAAATTATTTGGCGGGGAATTGAGTATCGAAATTCTGACTGGGAACGCTGCCGGCGTAGAAGTGATCTATAACCAGCGGGATTTGGGTGTTATGGGTCTTTACGGCGAGGTAATCAACCGAGTATATACTGCTGAAGGAATAGCCACGCCAACACCAACAGTAACATTTACACCGACTCCAACTGAAACATCCACAGTTACTTCAACACCAACACTAACAACAACTCCGGTGCCGTAGCAAAAATATCTAGAATAATAATAAATTAATGAAGAAAAAAACCTTTCACCTGGTATCTCTCGGATGTGCTAAAAATACCGTTGATTCCAATTCTATGGCCCAGATGCTGCAGGCGGATGGATTTTCAGCAGAAGAGAATCCCCAACAAGCCGAATTTCTGATTGTCAACACCTGCGGATTTATCGAACCAGCCCGGGAAGAATCCTATGCTGTTTTGAAGGAGTTGGCATCAGTAAAAGAAAAAGGTCAGCTGCTGGTTGCCGCGGGATGCCTTACTCAGCGGTATGGTGAAGATGTTGTCCGGCAGGTTCCCGGTATAGATGGGGTAATTGGCACACGACGGTGGATGGACATCCTCCAGGTTATAAAAAACATGCGAGAGGGAGGGCATCCTCAACCTCTGTACCATTTGCCGCCGGATGTCGAAGTAGTCGGCCGCTCTCCGTTGGGAATAGTAGAGGCCCATATCCAGGGGAATAGTGCTTACCTGAAGATTGCAGACGGCTGCCGCCGTCCCTGCGCCTTTTGCGCCATTCCCAAGATAAAAGGAACGACTGTCAGCCGTCCGCTGGAGGATATTTTACAGGATGCCCGGTATCTCCAGATGCAGGGTGTTCGTGAGATCAACCTGGTCGCACAGGATACTACCGATTATGGACATGATCTGGGACAAAAAGACGGCGTAGTGGTTTTGTTGAAGGAATTAACCCGGGCAGCACCAGAGGTGGATTGGATCCGAATCTTATATGCCTATCCAGGGTATATAACAGACCGGTTGATCGAGGTGATGGCCGCTCATCAACAAATTTTGCCTTATATTGATATTCCTCTCCAGCATGCGGACCCGGGTGTATTAAAAAGTATGGGGCGTCCAGCAAATATGGATTGGGTATATAAGACGGTGGAAAAACTGCGTAAAGAAATGCCCGAACTGGCCCTGCGAACCACCTTTATTGTGGGCTATCCGGGTGAAACTGAAAAAGAATTTGAAACCCTGCTTAATTTCATCAAAGAGGTCCGATTTGATCGGGTTGGTGTATTTGAATTTTCATTCGAACCAGGCACAACCTCTGAAACCTTGGGTGATCCTGTCCCACCGGCTGTAAAAACAGAAAGGAAAGAACGGTTGATGTTAACCCAGCAGAGGATCTCTCTTCAGAAAAACCAGACCCTGGTAGGAAAAACATTAGCTGTACTAATTGAAGGGCAGGGAATCGTAGACGGTTCAACAGAAGTGATCTCGCTTGGCCGTACTTATCGGGATGCTCCGGAAATTGACGGTTTGGTGATTGTGGAAGGAGAGCTTCCACAAGGGGAAATCACCCCAGTGAGGATAACTGGAGCAATGACCTATGACCTGACAGGAGTTCCTGATTCCAGAAAGTGAATGACACCTAAACCAAATATCAAAAGAGACACGTGTCCCTTGCAGAGTAGAGCGTTCCATGTTAAGTTAACCCTATGATAAATATCAAAGAACCAAAAATTGAGTTTGCCATAAACGCTGTGCGACAAGCCGCTTCCCTGGCAGGTGACATACAGAGGGAAATGGTTTCCGTAGCGATAACAAAAGATGACCGATCTCCTGTGACTGTGGCAGATTTTGCTGCGCAGGCAGTCGTCAGTTCTTTACTTGGAAAGAGATTTCCTGACGCGATTCTGGTGGGAGAAGAGCAGGCTGGTGCGCTGCGGTCACCGGAAGGGAGAGAAACCCTGGATAGGGTGACAAATTTTGTAAACCGTGTAATTCTAGGAGTTACTCCAAAGCTTGTATGCGAATATATTGATCGGGGAGATGCTGCCCCAGGAAAGAACTACTGGACATTGGATCCCATTGATGGTACCAAGGGATTTTTACGGAGAGCCCAATATGCCTGTGCATTGGCTTATGTGGAAGATGGGAAAGTTCAGCTTGGTGTGCTCGGCTGTCCAAATATGAACTCTGATCTTCGGGAAGATATCGGTGGCAGCGGGTCATTATTGGTTGCCAAAAAAGGGAGTGGAAGCTGGATGACTGAGCTGCGGGAAAGCCAAGAAGGGTATCAGTATTCACCGCTGACAGTATCAACCCGATTGGAACCGAAGCACGCCCGCCTGATGCGTTCGTTTGAGTCAGGTCATACCAATATTTCCCAGGTCGACCATTTTCAGGAAGAGCTGGGTAGTAAAGCGGATCCTGTGCGGATGGATAGCCAGGTGAAATATGCTCTGCTTGCTGCAGGACAGGGAGAGATATACCTGCGTTTATTGTCCCCAGACAGGATGGATTACCGGGAAAAAATCTGGGATCAGGCGGCTGGATCAGTGATCGTTGAAGAGGCCGGCGGAAGGGTAACAGACCTGGATGGTAATTCACTGGATTTCTCACAGGGCAGGACATTGAAAAAAAACAGGGGTATATGTGCAACTAACGGTATTATTCATGAAGCAGCGCTGACAGCGCTGCGGAAAATTAACGCCTGATGATATGACCTCCATTGATCGGATAGCAATCCTTTTAAGCCTGGTGGTTGTTATTTGCGCAGCCCTGGTTGCAGGGCTGGTCTTCGAAAACATGGCTCATCTGGAAGATGAGTTTGCTTATCTCTGGCAGGGACAAGTGATTGCTGGCGGATACCTGAACCTGCCTTCTCCGGAATTCTCGAGTAGTTTTTTAGTTCCTTTTGTAACTGATTATCAGGGGGCGCGATTTGCCAAATACCCGCTGGGATGGCCTGTGGTCCTATCATTGGGCATTAAGGTCGGGCTTCGGGATTGGGTAAATCCGATCCTGGCAGGTATTGCGGCATGGTTGGTTTACCGCTTGGGAAAACGCACCTTTGGAGAACCGGTTGGGTTACTTGCGGCAGTTCTTCTGGGATCCTCACCTTTCTTTTTAATACAGGCAGGGACACTGCTTTCTCATGTCTGGAGTCTGGTATTGTGTACAGCATTTACCCTCTTCTGGATTGACGCCCTTGAAACAGAAGAAAAACAGGGGCGATGGTTTAAGTCTGCAGTCGCTGGATTATGTCTGGGTGTCCTGGGGTTGACCAGACCGCTGACGATGGTCGCCATAGCACTGCCTTTTGGCATCCATGGCATTGTTTTATTAATCAGAGGCAGCAGCAGGGACCGTCGGCAGGTACTCTTGACCGGAGGGATAACCCTTTGTTTACTTTCCCTGCATTTTGTGTGGCAGTGGGCGCTGACAGGGAGATTCCTTACTAATCCCTACACGCTGTGGTGGACGTATGACAAAGTTGGTTTCGGTCCAGGATACGGAGTAACAGATAGTGGTCACAGCTTGCTCCAGGGCTGGTGGAATACAAAACAAAGCCTGCGGACCGGGGTAAGTGATCTGTTCGGGTGGTGGAAAATCTCCTGGATCTTATTGCCATTTGGTCTAATAAAAGCCCGTAAATCCCGGATTACCTATTTGTTTTTGGGGATATTGCTTTCTTTGATCGGCTTGTACGCGGCTTACTGGATTGGATCCCGGTTGTTCGGTCCGCGATATTATTTCGAAGCCCTGCCAGGATTGACCATCCTTACAGCGCTTGGAATTTCTTGGTTAGTCGGCTGGCCTACTGGTCCAGGTAATCCTTGGAGGTTTCAGGACGGATGGGACCGGGTTCGATCGGTATTTATTATCTGTTGTACTTCCCTGCTGATTTTCGTAAATATCTATTTTTACCTTCCTAACCGGATGCAGGGATTGCAGGGATTGTATGGCATTGAGCGGTCCGATCTGGCGATTTTCACTTCATCAGAGGCTGAAGAACTCACGCCGGCATTGGTGATAGTTCATTCCGAACTCTGGATGCCCTACGGCAGTCTGCTGGAACTGGAATCCCCGACTTTGGATTCCCCCTTTATTTTCGCCTGGAGCATTGGCCCTCGAACAGATCAAAATTTGGTGGAGAAATACACCGAAACTCGCAGGATATTCTATTATTACCCTGAGCAAGAACCTGGAAAACTCTACACCTTTCCTGTGCAGGGATATTGATAGAATAATAAAATCCGATTCCGTTTTATTTTACTTTGAGGAATATTGACAATATACTCCGCGATATTGAGAAATAGAAGGTGGAGTACTCAGCTTGGTCAAGGAGTTATCCATAGCAGATTTTAAATATCCCCGAAGATTATTCATTAGGTCCACTCTCAAGGGATTGATTCGACTGGCTATAAATATATTTAGTGATTTTGAACTGATTGGGGAGGAAAATATTCCCGACAAAGGCCCGTTGATTATCACCGGTAATCACTTCAGTTTTGCTGATTCCGTGGCTATGCTTCATGTAGCTCCGCCTTCGATTGAGCTGTTTTCCGGCGCGAATCCAGCCTTTACTCCTGGATGGGCAAAATTACTGCCCCGCTTGTGGGGAGTGCTGTATGTTTATAGGGGAACCGGTTCCAGACAGGCCATCCGGGATGCTGAATATGTCTTAAAACAAGACGGATTCTTTGGTATTTTCCCAGAGGGAGGAGCCTGGGCAGAGATGATTCGACCCGCCCGTCCCGGCGCTGCTTACCTGGCTGCCCGAACCGAGACCCAGATTTTGCCAGTCTCTTTTACCGGGTTTAATGATGTTTTTCCCCTGCGGTTCAAGAATCAAAGCAAGGTCACCATCCGGATTGGGAAACCTTACGGACCCGTATTGATCACAGGGAGAGGAAGAGAAAGACGACAACAGTTGGATGAGCTGGGGGATAGGATCATACGGGAGATCGCGGAACTTCTTCCCAATCATTTAAGGGGGAGATATTCAAGCGACCCGGCGGTGCAGGAAAGAGCTAAAGAAGTGGAAGCATATCCCTGGGAAACCGCTTCCTGGGATGAAGTTTGAACGAGGAAAAAGGCTTAACTAGTAGATTAACTGAGAGATATAAAAGATCGCAGTCAGGCTGATAAAACTGAAGATTGATGTCAGGCTGACGATCCCGGCAGTTTTGGTGACTTCATACTCGTACCTTTCAGCAAATACAACCAGGGCGATAGCCGCCGGCATCCCGTTTTCCAACAACAGAAACTGATTTAGCTCCCCGCTTCCAGGGAGTAATGCCAGGATAGTGAGATAGGCGGTCAGAGGCAGCCCTACTGTCCTGAAAACGGAATAGAGCAAAGCTTTTTTGATTGTCTCTAAAGAAAAACGATCGTAGATAAACATCCCCAGCACAAAAATCGCAATGGAGCTAGAAGTTTGTCCCACCAGGAAGAAAGCGTTATTTAGGAAAGTCAACTGAAATCCTGCTAGGGAAGACACTGTGCCCAATATGATTGACAGAACCAGGGGGTTAGAAAAGATTTTAAATAGGATATTCCTTCCTTGTTCTTTCTTGCTGGCATATTCCAGCAGAAGCAAAGTGGTAATGATGCCTAAAACCCCCAGGAGGGAAGCTGACAAGATGGAAAGTTCCAGCCATTTGCCGTTTTGAAAGGTCTCAAAAAAGGCCACACCAAAAAAAGCATAACTGCCGAAGCTGATTGATAAACTAAGAAGGATATAGGTGTCCTTGGTAATGAGTTTAATCCCTTTCAGGAGTAACAGAGCTGTCAGCAGGATCACCGTTGGCAGCAGGGTTCCCAACAGCAGCTGAATGTCGAGAGAGGATATGTCCAGGGCGGATAACTTGGTAAAAAACAGAGTCGGCAAACCAAAATAATACACAAAGGAAGAGAGTGTTTTGGCGTGTTCCGCTTTAAAGATCCCGGTTTTCCTGCTGATTAAACCCAACAAGACAACAATCAGGATGGTGAACAAACTAGTTAGTACTTCCATGAATAAGTCTCAGTATTTCTTAATAAATCGTACCTCAAGATTTCAATTCGTTGAGGAAACCAGTTCGTTATTATACCTACGTTGGAGATATCCAGTCATAGTTTATGATAAATATAATGATATTCTAAGATACACAAGGAGAGTTTAGTCTTCTTTCAAGTATAATGCAAACATGTCCGATTACCGCTTTTTCCATCCTATTACAGTCCGCTACGGCGATCTGGATCCCCAGGGCCACGTCAACAACGCCGGCTTTCTAACCTATATGGAGCATACCCGGGTATCCTACATCCGCCAGCTCGGATTGTGGGATGGAAAATCCTTCCTGGAAATTGGATTTATCCTGGCCCGGGTGGAACTCGATTATCAAGCGCCGATCCTGATGACCGATGAAGTTGAGGTTGGTGTGCGGGTCTCCCGGCTGGGCAATAAGAGCCTGGATATGGAGTACCTCATCAGAGAACCAGTCACCGGGAAAGTTTTTGCCGTAGGGAAAACAGTCCAGGTAGCTTATGATTACCAGAGTGGTAAAACCATTCCCCTGCTGGTTTCCTGGCGGGAAGTGATCCAGGACTTTGAAGGTGACGATCTAAATAACCAATAAGGTGATAATTGAAAAAATTACCAGATTTTAATCAAACCTATCTAACCGAAATTCTGCTGGAATTATTAAATATCCCCAGCCCAACTGGATATACAGACCAGGTTATTGATTATCTTGAGGAGCAGCTGGCGTCTTTTCCAGATTTAATCCTGCGAAGGACAACCAAGGGAGGGCTGGTGGCGAGTTGGGCTGGTAAGGAAAAAACTACCCCACGAGGCTTAACAGCCCATGTGGATACACTGGGGGCGATGGTGAAGGAAATTAAACCGAACGGCCGCCTCAAGCTGACCCAGCTAGGCGGATATTCCTGGAACACAATTGAAGGAGAAGGCTGTACGGTGTTCTCCAGCGGAGGAGAACCGGTTCGGGGGACGGTGCTGCTGAATAAAGCCTCCGGACATGTTTTCAGTAAAGAAGTAAGCTCAACGGAACGCTCCGCAGCGACCATGGAAGTGCGGCTGGATTACCGGACATCCTCGGCAGAGGAGACTCAGGAAGCTGGCATCCAGGTAGGGGATTTTGTTGCCTTTGACCCGCGTGTTGAAACTACCCAGGGATTTATTCGCTCCCGCCACCTGGATGACAAAGCAGCAGTTGCCTGCCTATTGGCGGCAATCCAGGCCCTTTATAATACTGGGCAAAAACCTGCCCAGGAGACAGTTTTCCTGTTCAGCAATTATGAGGAAGTTGGTCATGGGGCAGCCGCGGGTTTCCCGGAGGGAATAAAGGAACTGGTTGCGGTCGATATGGCTGCGATTGGGGAAGGACAGACCTCTGACGAATTCCATGCCACTCTATGCGTAAAGGACTCCGGCGGACCCTATCACCAGGGACTAAGTCAGCGCCTCCGATCTCTGGCTGATGATTATAAAATCCCTTACAAGGTGGATGTTTATCCTTACTATGGTTCTGATGGGGAAGCCTATTGGCGGGCAGGAGGAGATGTTGCGGTTGCCTTGGTCGGACCCGGAGTGGATGCCTCCCATAATTATGAAAGAACCCACCAGGATGCTTTAATCGCCACTACCCGGTGGATCATTGCCTATCTTCTGAGTTAATCCAACCGCATTGAGGGTATTCTTTTGGGAAAAATAGATTTTCAGATAGCTAGAAAACGCATGGTTGAGAGGCAAATAGCTCGTCGGGGGATTACCTCGCCGCGCATCCTGGAGGCATTTTTAGAAACCCCCCGCCATTTATTTATCCCTGAAAACCAGCGCCTCTTTGCTTATGAGGATTGCCCCTTACCGATTGGAAAAGGGCAGACCATTTCCCAACCTTATATTGTGGCCTATATGACCAAACACCTGAATCTGGGAGGTGAGGAACGAGTGCTGGAAATTGGGACTGGGTCTGGTTACCAGGCAGCCATCCTGGGAAAATTAGCAGCGGAAGTGCATACCATTGAACGTCATCCTTTGTTGGTCGAAAGGGCCACCAAACTGCTGGCAGAGCTGGGATTTGAAAATGTCCAGGTTCACCTGGGGGATGGCACCAATGGATTGCTGGATTTTGCTCCCTATGATGCGATCATAGTAACTGCAGCTGCGCCGGATGTTCCCATTCCCCTGCTGGACCAGCTTGCCGATGGCGGGCGGTTAATCATGCCGGTAGGGGGCAGAAGCGGCCAAGTGCTTCATCTCTACCAGCGCCGAGGGGAGAAAATTATCAGAGATAATCTCACGCCGGTCGTGTTTGTACCCCTGATAGGTGATCACGGTTGGCCTGGTTCGTAACATGCTTGCGCGTCACTTCGACTAATTAAAAAAACCCGGCAAATTTGCCGGGTTTTTTATCTAACTAAGTTTCGCTTTAGAGCCAGTTCATGGTAACTAGGACAACCGGCCGTTTTTTAGTTTTACTGTAAAGGAAGGAACGGATGGTGTGAACTAATTCGTCATGTAAATCACCTTTGGTATTTTCGACAACCCCAAGGATTTTTTTCTGGGTCTGCTCGATGATATCATCATCATCGTGTTTATATACAAATCCACGGGAGATAATCTCTGGTTCTTCATACAGTTTACCATCCCTCTCTAGAACCAGACTGATCAACACGACCCCATCCTGGGCAAGCTGTTCTCTTTCCCGGACAACGCTGGGTCCGATTTCTCCTACGCGTGAACCGTCCACAAAGACATAATTTCCCGGGATACGGTCCTTGATTTCCAATTTTCCACCCTCAAATTCAATGACTTCTCCATTTTCGATCACCAGGACATTTTCAGTTGGAAAGTCGGATTCCTCCGCCAGTACAGCGTGCTGTTTTAAATGTCTTAATTCTCCGTGTACAGGAATCAAGTATTTGGGATTAACAATATTCAGCATTAGCTTCATCTCGTCCTGGTTGGCATGTCCTGAGACATGAACACCCCCAGCAAGTGGTTCGTAAACAACATTTGCACCCCGGCGGAACAGCCGATTGATGGTTTTATATATTGCTTCCTCATTGCCCGGAATGGCGTGGGAGGAAAGCACAATTGTGTCGTCTTTGATCAGATCAAAACGTTTGTTGGTGCCCCGGGAAAGACGGCCCATGATCGAGTAGGGCTCTCCTTGGGAACCAGTTGCCATCAACACTACATCCTTTGGCTTCATGTTTAAAGCTGATTCCAACCCGATCTCAATATCGGGAGGAATCTCCAGGTAACCCAATTTTTTCGCCATCTTGGAGTTTTGAGTCATGCTGTAGCCGACAAAAGCGATCTTGCGTCCATAACGGTCAGCGGTATCAATAACCTGCTGCATCCTTGATATTAGGGAGGCGAAGGATGCGACGATAATCCTCCCCGGAGCGGACCTGAACACCTTGTCCAGGGAGTCATTAATAACCATTTCTGAAGGCGTCCACCCCGGTTTATCCGCATTGGTGGAATCCGCCAGTAAGGCAAGGACGCCTCGCCCGGAGAATTCGGCCAGTTTGGCAAAATCTGTTGGCCATCCATCAACGGGGGTAGGATCAAATTTATAATCCCCTGTGTGAACGACTAACCCGTCGGGGCAGGTTATGCCCAAACCAACGCTGTCCGGAATGGAATGGCAGACATGGAAAAATTCCACCTCAAAGGGACCAATGGTCACCATTTCTCCTGCATGCACAGTCTGGATGCTTGCTTTGTCCAGCATCCCATTCTCGGACAAACTGATTTCAATTAACCCCTTGGTGAGCGGAGTTGCGTAGACCGGGACATTCACTTCTTCCAGGACATGTGCTATCGCTCCCACATGATCCATGTGTCCGTGGGTGATGACAATACCTCGCACCATGTCCTTGTTTTCCTTAATGTATTCGAAATCCGGGATGATGTAATCAATTCCCAGCATATCATTGTCGGGGAACATGATGCCTGTATCTACGATGAGAATGTTCTTTCCATATTCGTAGACCATCATGTTTTTACCGACCTCCCCTAGACCTCCTAAGGGAATAATTCTTAATTTGTTTTTACTCATATTTCAATTCCTTAATTATGTTTTCCTTCCGGGTTCGGAAATTGCCGAATTCCCGGTAGGATTATATTTCTGATAATAAAATACCCAGTCGGGGCTTAACCGGCCGGGCAGTGCTTTTGGAAACTATTATTTAGGAAAATATCTTGCGATACAACTTAAACTATATGGATCGTCTAGCATGTACGGTTTTTGCTGGTTTAACCAGCCGGTGCTTCTTTTCCAGAAACCGGAGTGATTCTAACAGCTAAACCCTGTTTTGTCAAAAGCGGGCAAGGCCATTAAGGAAATAGATTGCACCTACAGCCAACCAGGAGAATGGGAAAAACGAGGATCAATGGAATATTAACCACGAGTTATCCGATAATGATTCCTTCGTGATAGGCAATACTGTCTTGATTATCCCTGTTGGAGGTTGGTGTTCTTCTGTATTTTCTCAAGTACTGAAATACCACTGTTGTTAAAAAATGTAGTGTGGACCAATTATCAATCCACACTACATATAGTATTACAAAACAGCAGCTTACATCATGCCGCCCATACCGCCACCCATACCGCCGCCCATACCGCCAGGAGGCATATCGGATTCATCTCTCGGTTCGTCAGCGATAAGCGCTTCCGTGGTCAGGATCATAGCCGCAATGGATGCTGCATTCTCGAGCGCGCCGCGGGTTACCTTGGCAGGATCGATCACGCCGGCATCAACCATGTCAACGTATTCCTCACTGAGGACATCGTATCCGATGCGGTTGTCTTTTTTCTCTTCCTGGAATCGGCGTACGTTTTCCAGAACTACAGCTCCGTCTTTCCCAGCGTTTTCAGCAATTTTTCGTAAGGGGATTTCCAGAGACTGTCGGACGATTTTTACGCCCACCTGAGCATCGGTATATTCCATCTTGAGTTTGTCGAGTACCTTGGTGGCGTTAATCAGCGCCACACCACCTCCCGGAACGATGCCTGCCTCAACGGCAGCGCGGGTCGCGGAGAGCGCGTCTTCCACCCGGTGTTTCTTTTCTTTCAGTTCAGTTTCGGTCGCTGCGCCAACACGGATAATTGCCACGCCGCCGGAAAGCTTAGCAAGACGCTCTTGCAGTTTTTCACTGTCGTAGTCACTGGTGCTGGAGTCAATTTCATTTCGGATTTGCTGGATGCGGGCTTTAATCTGCTTGTTGTCTCCCTTTCCGCCGACAATGGTGGTGTCATCTTTGGTGGAGATCACCTTTTCGGCTTTGCCCAGATCGTCAACTGTTGCGCTGTCTAACTTGCGTCCTAGATCTTCAGAAATCACAGTAGCGCCGGTTAGGATTGCGATGTCCTGGAGCATGGCTTTGCGTCTGTCGCCGAATCCGGGGGCTTTAATTGCCAAAATGTTAACCATACCGCGGAGTTTGTTAAGTACAAGGGTGGCGAGAGCTTCGCCATCCACATCTTCAGCAACGATTACCAGATCCCGTTTACCCATTTGAACCAATCGTTCCAGCAAGGGAACCAAGTCCTGAGCTGCGGAAATCTTGGAGTCATGGATTAACAGGTTGGGTTCTTCAATTACCGCTTCCATATCATCTGGATTGGTGACGAAGTACGGGGAAAGGTAGCCGCGATCAAACTGCATACCTTCAACATACTCGGTTTCAAATGCCAGGGTTTTGGATTCTTCAACGGTGATCACGCCGTCTTTTCCGACTTTGTCCATTACATCTGCGATCAGTTCGCCGATTGACCGGTCCTGGGCAGAGATGCTGGCCACGTTGCCGATTTCCTCTTTAGTAGTGACATCAATGGCGTTTTTACCGAGTTCCTCGGAAACTGCCTTGGTGGCGGCTTCAATGCCCTGCTTCAGTAGCATAGGATTGAATCCGGCTGCCAGGTTTTTCATTCCCTCGGTGACAATGGAATGAGCCAGAAGGGTTGAAGTAGTGGTGCCGTCACCGGCGATGTCGTTGGTTTTAGTAGCTGCTTCTTTCAGCAGCTGGGCACCCATATTTTCAAGTTTATCCTTAAGTTCAATTTCCTTGGCAACGGTCACACCATCATGCGTGATTGTGGGGCTGCCAAAGCTTCGGTCCAATGCAACATTGCGTCCTTTGGGACCTAAGGTGGTGATAACGGCTTTCGCCAATTTATCCATCCCGGCTTGTAGTTTCCGTCGGGCTTCTTCTGAGAAAACGATTTGCTTTCCTGCCATAGATTTCTACTCCTTCTTTCTAAAAAAGAATTCACGGTTGTAAAATAAACGCTTTGCCCGACTCAACAGCAGGTTCAACCTGAACTGGCACCGGAGCATTAGCAATCAAATATATGGACTGCTAAGTAGCGGATAATATGATAACTTTCTTCCAAATGAAAGTCAAGTTTTTCTGAAGGGCTTTTATATGATTCTTATATTATTCTAAGAAGACTGGAAATGGAGAAATCTTGAGTTAACTCTTCCCTGACATATGGATTGGATGATTAAGGCGCTGGGGTTACCTCTAATAAATAACAGATCTCCTCATTTTCAGCCACAATGCTCATTAAGATGGGATCGCTGCTGAAATTTGCTTTCAGCTCTGCCAAAATCACTAACGCTTCCGGACAATAATTTTGACCGGGACGGCTGAGCGCGGCAAGCACAGATCCGTAACGGGCGTAATAATAAGCGACATCAAAATTATTGAGTTCCAATGCTTGGACGGCAGTGCCGCCCACTTCGTTTTCTTCAGCCGAGCATCCCACTACCGCGCATTTCAGAACCGGCAAAGCACCCTCGTAATTCCGAGCCCGGACATAAATATCCCCCAGTTGACCGTAGGTGTTCGCGTTGGTGGGATTGATTGCTATGGCTTTTTCCCCATTTACAGCTGCAATAAAAAATTCCCCATCACGGGAGTAGGTTTTGGCAATTGCGATATAGGGGATCGCATCCTCAACACCGTTGGACTGATTGATTGTGATCGCTTTGGCAAAATAATCTAATGCGGTGTCATATACTTTTAATGCCCGGTACAAGACCCCGATCCGGATGTAAAGAAATGTCAGATTGGGATTGATTTCGGCTGCCTTCTCAAATTCCTCAATGGCATATCTGTATTCCCCTAGCGTTTCCAGCACAGTTCCATAAACCCGGTGGGTATCCATTAATTCTGGACCCTGGCTTACTGCCAGCCGGGAATGTTCTTCAGCCTGGGCTTTTTGATTTTGATCCAGAAGTACTTCTGCATAAAATGCCAGCGCCAGGCTGTTGTTCGGGTCGAGGGTGATTGCCAAGTTTGCAGCCTGTTCAGCTTCATTAAGCCAACTCTGCCTTTCCTGGTCACTGGCTGCTGAAGAAGTTGCGCTCCAGTCCAGCACCAGCGCGCGGATGGCCTGGATAGTGCTGTCTCCCGGTGCCCCTTCAGCCGCGAGTTGGATTTCCTGACGGGCCAGGGATAATCGTTCCGTCCGCTCTTCAGTGGTGGATAATAATGCGGAGGAATACGTCAACAGCCGCGCCAGTTCAGCACGGACCTGGGCATTTTCTGGATGGAGTTCCAGTACATCATAATAGGCATCAATAGCATCTTTCCCCTCGGGATCGAATATCTTTCCGGCTTCAAAATATGCCTGTCCTTCTTGGACGAGAGAATCCACTGTCCTGGTCGAGGTTGGCGTGGGGAGAAAGAGGGGTTCAAATTGACCTTCCGGGTCGTTTACTTCAAATGCAAACCATAAACCGACCGCAATAACGGCAACCAAAATCAGGATGCGGTTGAAATTAAGGGTTGATTTGTTTTTACTGAATGTGGGACGTTTCCCGGTTAGTTTATGATCCATCAGATTTATACTTGTTACCTCAATTCTGGTTAGCGGCTTTTAATATTAATTCCTTTGCCGCAATAAGAAGCCTGCCAAGAGGGTAAATGGGGTGGAAATCAGGGTGTCGGTGTGATTTTGGTCAAGTTTTCTGTGCAGATGGATAAACCTTCATTGGCGTTGATTACAGCAATGTCATTCTCGGAAACCTGGCTGAGCATGGTTTGAAATATCGGCACAGCTTCCTCGCATTTGTTCATCCGCGCCAGAGTGATACCATAGGCGGAAAAAATTTCTATTACTCGGGATTTATAGGAAAGCGGTACCCCTTCCACAATATCACCGTTTTCTGTTGTGCCGCCACGGACTGCCAGAGTTAGGTATTTTAGCGCTTGATCGTATTCCCTGTTTCTGAAATAGAGCACTCCTAGATTTCCCTGCATGAGCGGATCTGTAGGGGCATCCTTGACAGCCAGTTCACCGTATTGGATGGCTTTATTATAGATGCCATCCAGGAGATAGATGCGCGAAATTTCAAAATCCGGTGTAGGATCCGAGGGATTGAGAGCATTTGCCTGGCTGAAAGAGGTTACTGCTTTGTCATTTTCCTGATTAGCATAATAACAATACCCCAGCATCAGATGGAGATTAGGAATGGCATTGTTGATATTCAGGGCGCTTTGATATTCCCGAATAGCTTCACTGAAATTGCCTGTCCAATACAACACATATCCCCGCGCCCGGTGGGTTTCTAATAAGTTTGGACCCAGTTCTAAGGCTTGGAGGGATTCTGCGCTGGCTTCCTCGTAGTTTTCGGTATCAATTAAGATTTCCGCATACACTGCATGAGCCAGCGGGTTTTTTCCCGCTAGGGACAAAGCCCGTTCGATAGAAACCTCGGCTTCGATTAGATCACCTAAAAAATCAAGCGCCCAAGCTTTCATTACGTGACCGAGGGGATTATCTGGGTTGCGAAGCAAGGCTAATTCAGCATTTTCCAGTGCTGATTCCGGTCGTCCTGCCAGGATTTGAACCCTAGCCAAAGAAACATAGAGGGAAGAATCTTCTGGATTTGCCAGAATAGCCTCCCGGTAGGCTTCGATAGATTGGCTTAGTTTACCTTCTTTAAACAGCGCTTGCGCTCTGTTGATATAGGTTTCAGGATTCTCTGTTGGGGTTACAGTTGGAATGAAATATGGCTCAATTTCAGGAACAGCTGTCTGGTTAAAATATACAACAACCACAATGAGCACTACCAGGACGATAATCCGCCAGGGATTGGATCTCTTGTGCGGTTTTTTGGTCATTTTCCAATTACTTCCACTAAGATACATGCGCACATCTTACCACCGCCGTTAAAAATGCGTCAAGGATTTCATCCAATCCCCCGTGATTACAATCCGGCAGAAGAAACAGGTACTCACTTGCGCAACAACCCTCTCTCGGCTAGAATGGGAACATGCAATTTGACGTTTTTACCCTCTTTCCAGAAGTTTTTCCTCCTTACTTGGATTCCAGTATTCTTCATCGCGCCCAAGAGATGGGATACCTCCGGGTGTATCTGCATAATATCCGTGATTGGACAACGGATAAGCATCACATAACGGATGGACCTCCTTATGGAGGAGGTGGAGGAATGGTTATGAAGCCGGAACCAGTGTTCGCGGCAGTGGAAGGGGTTTTGGGCGATCCACCCTGCTGTCCGGTGATTTTGATGACACCCCAGGGAGAGTTGTTGACACAGAAGAAAGCCAACAGCCTGGCAGGGTATTCCAGGCTGGCTATTGTTGCTGGGCGTTATGAAGGCATTGATGAGCGAGTTCGTGAGCACCTGATTACTGAAGAAATCTCCATCGGAGATTATGTATTGACAGGGGGAGAACTGCCAGCGTTGGTTTTGATTGATATCCTCACCCGTTTGATCCCCGGAGTATTGGGTAATTCGCAAGCTGCGGAAAAAGACTCGCATGCCAGTGGTTTGCTGGAGCACCCCCACTACACTAGGCCGGAAGACTACCGCGGCTGGAAAGTCCCGGATGTACTCAGGTCAGGACATCATGCTAAAATTGATCGTTGGCGCCGAAACCAGGCTCTCCGAAGAACCCTGGAGAGAAGAGCTGAGCTGTTAACTGATTTTGAGTTATCCGAAGAGGATCTTGAATTTTTAGATCAGCTGAAGGATACGGGATCATTTGATCTGGACGATATAACAGCATCAGATTAACCTGTAATTTAGAACATGTTTTTTCTAGTCAAATCCCAATAATTTCCATCATTTTGAGCACAGCGGGGCAACCCCCAATAAATGATCAGTTTGCCCTGAGGGAAACAGAAGGGGTAATCTTAGACTCTCTCGCAATGACCAATCATCATAGCCCTGCTTGTTTGGCGTTTTGATCATTTCATGACACGATGGATCCTTCGCTTAGCCTGTCCTGAGAGTTGCAAAGCGGAGACTAAGGGCTCAGAATGACAGTAGGAGGGAAGTTGTTTTAATCATGGCAGGGGCGACCCACCGGCTCACCACCAGGTCCACACAGTATTCTTCGCAATTCAAAAAGCCCCTTATTTTATTAACTTCCTATAAGAAAAACCCTATTAGCACTTGCTTTTCTTGACTGCCAAGTACCCTCATGATAGACTATAAACCGATATTGGCAGTCTGTCATTGAGAGTGCTAAACGCTGAAAATTGTTATGAGTGGATTAACAGAAAGACAAAAACTAGTCCTGGCGCTGCTGGTTCGCGATTACATCGATACTGTCGAACCCGTTAGCTCTGGGCGGCTGGTGACTAATTATCACCTGGATTTCAGTTCAGCTACAGTTAGAAATGAGATGGCAGCACTCGAGCAGAGAGGATTTTTGCTCCAGCCATATACCTCTGCTGGCAGAGTGCCTACCAAAGAAGGATACCGATATTTTGTCCAAAAATTAATGGGTGCAAATGAGTTGCCAGAACCTATTAAAGAGATGATCCGGCACCAGTTTTATCAGGTCCGGTATGATGTGGATGATTGGCTTTCGCTGTCTGCTGCTGTTCTGGCTCAGCATAGCAAGGTCGCATCGATAGTAACTCCGCTGCATACAGAGAAGGCCCGCTTAAAACATATTGCACTCTTGTCGACCCGAGGACGTCAGGTGCTGCTGGTTATCATCCTGAACAGTGGAGAGGTTCACCAGCAAACGCTGGTTCTGGATGAAGTGCTTCCCCAGGAACAATTAGATGCCAAAGCAGGACAGATTAATTTACTAGCGTCCGGCATGGATGCCAAAGAGCTGGAGGGAATTAACAGCGAAATACGGGACACCCCCCTGGAGGAAGTGTTTGCGGTTGTAAATCAGGTAATCAAGCAGGCGGAAGTGATTTATTCCGGGGAGGTTTACCGGGATGGATTAGCTAATATGCTTTCAGAGCCAGAATTTTCTGAACCGAAGAAAGCAAAACAAACGCTGAAACTATTTGAGGACCGGGGAATGATGGATGACCTGCTTTCCAAAACGGTGTTCGGAAGTGACGCCCCCGGTGTACATGTGATCATTGGTGGAGAGGATACCTGGGAACAGCTGGGAGACTGCTCGCTGATCATCGCTAGATATGGTTCAAAGGAACATGCGATGGGCGCTGTGGGACTCCTCGGTCCGCTGCGGATGGCATACAGCCGGGGTGTCTCTACAGTCCGTTTTGTATCAGATCTCATGAGCGAACTTATTTCAGAATCAATGAGCAACTGAAATCTAATTTGAAGGAGAATTATTCAGGTATGAAAAACAAAAATGAGGAAAAGGAAAAACCGAAGATTGAAAAAGAGCAGGATGATACAGCCTTCAATGAGGAAAGTAACTTTGAAGACCAGGTAGTAGATTCTGAACTTGAGGAGCAGATTACCGCTTTAAAAACAGATCTGGAAGAAATGGATAAAAAAGCAGAAGAGTACCTGGATGGCTGGCAAAGAGCACGGGCCGAATTCGCTAATTATAAAAAGCGTGTCCTGCGTGAAAATATGGATATCCACCAGGTAGCCCGGGGAGAAGTAATCAAACTTTACCTTGATATTGCTGATGACCTGGAAAGAGCTTTGCAGGAAAAACCAGCAACTGGGGATGACGAGACCTGGGCTGAAGGAATTGAGATCATTTTTCATAAATTACGCTCAAGACTTGAGTTGGAAGGGGTTAAACCGATGAAGGCGATGGGTGAAAAGTTTGATCCAACCATACATGCAGCATTGATGAAGGAAGAAAGCGAGGAATTTGAAAGCGGCCAAATTATTGAGGTAATGCAGGAAGGATACTGGATAGGTGACAAGGTACTGCGCCCAGCATTAGTTAGGGTAGCCGCATAATAAGGAATTATCTGCCAACAATATAAATTAAAAAAATGGAGGAAAATATGGCGAGAATTATAGGAATTGACTTAGGAACAACAAACTCTGCTGTTGCAGTGATGGAAGGTGGAGAGCCCACACTTATCCCTTCTGCGGAAGGTGACCGCCTTGTCCCATCTGTAGTGGCGATGAACAAGAATCATGAACGCCTGGTAGGTAGGCCGGCAAAAAACCAGGCTGTCGTAAATCCGGAAAATACAATTACATCCATTAAGAGATTTATGGGTGGCAAGGCTTCTTCCCCGGAAATTGAACGGGCAAGAAAAATGGTTTCCTATGAAATCATTGAAGCCCCTAATGGAGATGTCCGGGTTTTGATGGATGAAAAAGAATATTCTCCGCCTGAAATCTCTGCTATGGTATTAGCGAAAATCAAGGCAGATGCGGAAGACTATTTGGGCGAACCGGTTACCAAGGCCGTAATTACAGTTCCGGCTTATTTTAATGACAGCCAACGCAACGCAACCAAAGATGCTGGAAAAATTGCAGGGCTGGAAGTTCTGCGGATCATCAACGAACCGACAGCTTCTGCTCTTGCCTATGGCCTTGATAAAAAACAAAACGAAGTAATCGCAGTCTATGACCTCGGAGGAGGGACTTTTGATATTTCCATCCTCGATGTAGGAGAAGGTGTATTCCAGGTCCGATCGACAAGCGGCGACACTTTCTTGGGCGGCGATGATTTTGACCAGAGGATTATTGATTATCTGGCGGATGAGTTCAAGAAAGATGAAGGTATTGATCTCCGGGAACAACGTCAGGCGCTGCAGCGGTTAAGAGAAGGCGCCGAGAAGGCAAAAATTGAGCTCTCAACCATGCAGCAAACTGAGATCAATTTGCCGTATATCACAGCGGATGCTTCAGGACCTAAACATCTGGTTAAGAAATTTAACCGCGCTAAACTAGAACAGCTCACCGGCGATCTGATTGAAAAATCCATGAAACCTGTGAAACAGGCCTTGGATGATGCCGGTCTCTCCCCTTCAGATATCAATGAAGTGGTGCTGGTTGGCGGTATGACCCGTATGCCAGCGGTGCAGGAAGCTGTAAGTGAATTATTCGGTAAAGCCCCGCACAAAGGTGTGAATCCGGACGAAGTTGTTGCTATTGGAGCTGCCATCCAGGCAGGTGTTCTGGGTGGAGAGGTGGATGATCTGCTGCTCCTGGACGTAACTCCACTGACTTTGTCAGTGGAGACACTCGGCGGTGTGGCAACCCCACTGATTGAGCGAAATACCACAATTCCTGCCAGGGAGAGCCAGACCTTTTCCACTGCCAGTGAAAATCAGTCTCAGGTAGAAATCAATGTGCTGCAAGGTGAACGCGCCATGGCAGCTGACAATAAATCTCTGGGTCGCTTTATCCTGGATGGAATTCCCCCAGCGCCGAGAGGTATTCCTCAGATTGAAGTCACTTTTGACATCAATGCCAATGGTATTCTAGAGGTTACCGCAAAAGATAAAGCTACCGGTAAAACCCAGCACATCACCATCACTGCCAGTTCGGGTTTAAGTAATGAAGAAGTGGAAAAAATGCGAAAGGAAGCAGAGCGCCACGCTGAGGAAGATAAGGTAAATAAGGAAAAGATTGAAACTCGCAACAACGCGGACACGCTGGCCTACACTGCGGATAAAACCCTGCTGGACCTAGGAGACAAGGTGCCGGCAGATATCAAAACTGAAGTAGAGAGCAAAGTCGCCGAAGTTCGCACTGAATTAGAGAAAGAGACCATTGATGCTGCTCATTTGCGGGAACTGACTGACTCTCTTTCCTCCTCCCTTCAGAAAGTTGGGGAAGCCGCTTACCAGAGTGCGGGTGAAACCGGTGACGGGATGCCCGAAGCGGGTTCCGGGGAAGGAACAGATGAAGGCAGCGCTGAAGGAGATGTTGTTGAAGGCGAATTTGAAGATGTCTAATTCGTTTGGATGAAAACAAACTCAAAACCGGGGAAAATATCAATTTTACACTCCCCGGTCTTTGGGTTTTAGGAAGGCTTAGCGGTATTATGAAGGATTTCTTACGGTAACAGTTATGGCAAAACGCGATTATTATGAAACATTGGGTGTGTCCCGGGGTGCATCAGAAAGCGAGTTGAAGAGCGCCTTCCGGAATCTGGCCAGGAAGTATCACCCGGATGTTAACGATGCTGCTGATGCGGAGGATAAGTTTAAGGAAATCAACGAAGCCTATGGGGTTCTGTCTGATGCGGATAAACGCGCAGCCTACGACCGTTTTGGGCATCAGGGCGTAAGAGGCCCTAGTGGTGGTCCAGGTTTTGAAACGGTTGATTTTTCAGATATCTTCGGAGATATGTTTGGTTTTGGTGGTTTTGGGGGACGAACCCGCACCGCGAGCAGAACGGCTCCCCGCAGAGGGGCAGATCTGCAGTACCAGGTCACCATTTCTTTTAAGGAAGCAGTTTTCGGGGTAGAAAAAGAGATTGACATTACCAAAGATGAAACCTGCGATACTTGCAAAGGCGATGGTGCAAAACCAGGCACATCCCCAAGAACCTGTCCAGAATGCCAAGGAAGAGGGGAAATCAGACAAACCAGGCAAACGCTGTTAGGCTCCATGGTTCAAGTTACTACCTGTCCGGTTTGTTCTGGTCGGGGTAAAGTGATTGATGTCCAATGTCCTACCTGTCATGGTAGAGGTAAAGTTCAAAAGACTCGCCGCAAGAAAATCAGTATCCCGGCAGGGGTAGACGACGGAACACGCATCAGGCTGGCTGGAGAAGGACAACTTGGAGAGTATCATGGTCCTCCTGGTGATTTATATCTTATCGTCAGGGTTAAACCGCATAAATATTTCCGGCGCAGAGACAATGATATCCTGCTGGATCTGAACATCAATATTGCTCAAGCTACTCTTGGTGCAGAAGTGAAAGTGCCTACGGTGGATGGTGATGTCAAACTAAAAATACCTTCAGGAACGCAGCCGGGCAAGATCATCCGCATGAGAGGAAAAGGAGTACCCTATCTTCGGAGCAACTCCCGCGGGGATCAGCTGGTGATTGTAAACGTGACCATTCCAAAACGACTGGATGAGGAAGAGAGGGGCTTGTTTGAGCAGCTGGCGGGAAAAATGGATAGTGAAGTTTTACCACAGGAACGGGGTTTTCTTGAGAAACTAAAGAATGTTTTAGGGGGATGATAATTTCTACAGAGGGGTAAGTTATAGAAGTGCAAATCGAAGCAACAAAGCGGAGGTTTGCACTTTTTTTGATAACAATGAATAAAAAGTTACCTAAAAAATCATGGGTTAAAATAAGCGTTCTGGTTGAGCCGGAGTTAGCTGACTCAGTAGCAAGTGCCTTCCTTGGAATTGTACCCGGAGGAGTGGCGCTAGAGCGTATATATGAGGATGTATTCCCCCAGGAGTTGGAAAATATTAAGGTTCCGGTACGGGTATTTGGATATCTTCCGGTTGATAAAAATATGGAAGACCACCGGGAAAAAATTACCAAAGCGCTTAATAATCTGGCAGAAATTTCCTCCCTACCTGATCCGGTTTATTCTCCCCTGGATGAGCAAGATTGGGCGACGGCCTGGCAGAAAGATTATCACCCAATTCCCCTTGGTTCCCGCTTAATTGTGGTCCCCTCCTGGCTGGAAAATCCGGCGCCAGAGCGAGTATCGGTTTATATGGATCCGGGCATGGCTTTTGGATCAGGAACCCATCCAACGACTCAGCTTTCCCTGATTCTTATAGAAGAATGTTTGGCTGAGAATCCCAGTGCAGAGATGCTTGATATCGGTTGTGGATCTGGGATTTTATCCATCGCCGGGGCAAAGTTGGGGGTGAGCTCTGTCTCGGGCTTGGATACCGATCCTGATGCAATCCAAGTTTCTCTGGCTAACGCGGAAAAAAACCAGGTGAGCGGCAAAACCAGTTTTTCCCTGGGATCAGTTAAGGAATTAATCCGGAAAGAAATTCAATTCTCCCGGGCTCCCCTGGTTGTGGCGAACATTATCGCCCCGGTTTTAACTAAACTGTTCGAAGACGGATTAAGGGATACTGTCTCACCGGCGGGAAATTTGATATTATCCGGCATCCTGAAAGAGCAGCTGTCCGGGATATTGACACTGCTTGATGAACATGGATTCAACCTCAAGACCCAGCGCCAGCAGGGAGAGTGGATTGGCTTATGGGGGAGAAGAGAGAATTAGCAGCAGCCGACTTTGCTGGATTTTCCCGGGTATAATATTGCTTGGAAGGGAAACCTGTAAATCGTGATAAGCGGAATTCCTCAAGGAGTTATTATGACTGATCTTCATCCTGATATTAAGCGAGTTCTAATCACTGAAGATGCAATCCAGAAAAGGGTTGCTGAACTCGCTGCAGAAATTGATCGGGATTACCAAGGTGCAGACCTGGTTGTATTAATTGGAATATTAAAGGGGGCGTTTATCTTTACAGCAGACCTTTCCAGGAAAATTACAGTACCTCATATGGTAGATTTTATGTCCCTCTCAAGTTATGGAGACCAGGCTGTATTTAATGGGGCGGTTCGTTTGATCATGGATCTGAGAAAACCGATCACGAATCGGCATGTGATCGTTGTGGAAGATATCGTAGATACCGGTCATACGATGAACTATCTCTATCAGACTCTGCGAGGAAGACATCCAGCATCGCTGAAAACTTGCACCCTGTTTAAAAAGGAACGCGACAGCTTGGAGATTCCCCTGGACTATGTGGGTTTTGACCTTCCAGATGTCTGGGTGGTTGGCTATGGGCTGGACTATGCCGATACCCACCGAACATTGCCGTACATCGCTGAGTTGAAAAAAGAAGTTTATACTTGATCGCTTAAACCAGCCGATAAAAATTATCTCAAAAACCGGGACGATACCCTGGAATTTAATAATCCCGGTTTTTGATCCTGACCAGAAGATATCACACCGAATATGTCAATCCGAGAACGATCAATCCGGACAGAGGGAATAGTTCTGCGGCGGAATGATTTTGGGGAATCAGACCGTATCCTTGTATTGTTCACCAGGAAAATGGGACGGGTCTCTGTAATTGCAAAAGGAGCTCGAAAGCCCAGCTCAAAAATTTCTGGGCACCTGGAACTCTTTATGCGGTCTTCTTTTTTAATCTCGCGCGGAAGAAATTTACATATCCTGACCCAGGCGGATATGATTGAAGACTATGAGCCATTAAGAAAGGATTTATCAGGGATTGGGATAGGATCCTACGTGGTAGAGCTGGTTGATACGGTTACTTACGAGGAGGGCAGCAACGTTAAACTCTACAACCTGCTGGTCTCTACACTGGATTACTTATCCGCCGGAGAGGCCCCAGGGATCATAATCCGGTATTATGAACTTCATCTGCTTGACCTGGTTGGTTTTCGTCCAGAATTATTTGTTTGTGTGGAATGTGGGAAAAAAATCATCGAACAGGATCAATTTCTTTCAGGAGAATTAGGTGGAACGGTATGCCCGGAGTGTGCCCCGGGGGTGACAGGGGCGGGGATCCGGCCAGTATCCTCAAGGGTTTTAAAATACCTGAGGCATTTTCAACGGTCCGATATTAACAGCCTGATTTCTCTTAAGATTCCTTCCGAGGTTATAGATGAGCTAGAAAAGCTAATTAATTATTATTTGACTCATACCCTGGAAGGTCATCTAAACAGCCCGGCTTTTATCAAACGCATCCAGGACGGATATTAGGGACTCATTCCCCCCTGTTTGCCATTATTTTTTTGCTCTCCAACTTGACATCTCCACTAATATTGAGTAAAATGTAGAATATCTACAACAAAATTCTAATTATATAAGTAGTATTACAACATATTTATATGACTTCAATTACATCCGAAGCTTTTGATATGGGGTCTGTCATCAGGGGGTATTATCCTTCTTTTACACCTTCAGAAAAGAAAGTGGCGGATTTTTTCTTGGAAGACACCCCTGGGATCATACGGATGACATTGGCGGATGTTGCTGCGGAAAGCGGTGTTAGCGACGCCAGTGTTCTACGGTTTTGTAGATCCATGGGATATAAACGTTGGCTTGAATTTAAAATTGATCTAACACAATCTCTGCATAGACCCTCTGAACGACTCCTGGATGAAGTTAAAATAGAGGACCCCCCCGGAGTCCTTGCAAAAAAGGTATTCCAAAACAGCATCCAAGCTATTATAGATACCCGTGCGGTACTTGATGAAGAACAATTCGAACGGGCTATTGAGCTGATATCCAAGGCTGAAAAAATCATGATTGTAGGGGTTGGCACATCTGGTCCAATTGCACATGAAATGTATAACCGCTTTTTCAGGCTGGGTTTAAATTGTAAAGTACAGACTGATTCGTACCTGCAGCTAATGGAGAGCGCCCTGTTATCATCCCGGGATCTGGTGATCGTGATTTCCCAAACAGGGGATTCTACGGATCCGATCCGGACAACAGCCCTGGCGAAATCCAGGGGTTGTTGTGTGATTGCCATTACCGGAAATTCCGGCTCAAAACTGACTAACTTTGCGGATGTAGTTCTATTGTCTGTCTCCCATGAAAACCGGATTGAGACCATTGCCTCGCGGATTGCTCAATATGCCTTAACCCACGCACTGTTTATAGGTTTGGCTATGCGGAATATATCAGAGGCGGTGGAAAAGGATCAGATTATTTGGGATGCAATAATGGAAAAAACTTTTTTTCAGGGGAATAATTAATAAATTAGATCAGGAGCAGCAATGACGGATAAAGCAATTTCGATCAAAGACCTTCGATTTCGGTACCGGGATAAAAAGGAACTGGTGATTGACGGTTTCTCCCTTGATATTAAGGGGGGTGAATTCCTGGTTATCATGGGGGCCAATGAAACCGGGAAGAGCACCTTGGTCTCTTTCTTTAATGGCCTTATTCCTCATTATACAAAAGGACCTATGGAAGGGGACGTTTTTGTTTGGGGCAAGAATACCAAGGATCACAAGGTCCCGGAATTGGCAGAGGACGTTGGCATTGTATTCCAGGATTTTGAAGCCCAGTTATTTTCGACCAATGTAGAGCTTGAGGTGGCTTTTGGACCTGAAAATTTTGCTATTGATCGGGAAGAAATCAAACGGCGTATTCAAGAAAACTTGGAATTCGTTGGCCTGGAAGAATTCCGAAGGCGTTCTCCAGCCACCCTTTCTGGGGGACAAAAACAAAAATTAGCGATTGCATCGGTGTTGGCTATGGAGCCCAATATCCTGGTAATGGATGAAGCCACAACCGATCTCGACCCTATCAGCAAAAAAGGAGTGTACGAGATCACCAATAAACTCCGCCAGCGGGAGGATATGACCCTGATTGTAGTTGAACATGACACGGAAGAAGTCCTGGATGCGGACCGGATTGCTTTGATGCGGGATGGCAAACTAGCGGAATTAGGACCGGCACAGGAAATTCTTAGACGGGGTGATTTGCTGTCTGATCTTGGGGTTATGCCTCTGCATATCCCTCGATTCTTCGAGCAGATGGGCAGTTCGACGCTTCCTCTTACCCCTGAAGATGGAAAACGGGTCTTTGAAAAAGAAAATTGGAAAATCTCCAACTCTCTCTACCGCGATCTGGTCGAAAAAGAACAGGATGAGCTATCCCGGAAAAAACAAGAGCCAATTATTCAAGTCCGCGGCCTGAAGCATACCTATCCCAACGGAGTGGAAGCTTTATCAGGTTTAGACCTGGACATTTACAAAGGGGAAATCGTCGCCATTGTTGGGCAGAACGGAAGCGGAAAAACAACCTTGGCGAAACATCTCAATGCATTGTTGATGCCGACGGAAGGAGAGGTTGAAGTCTATGGGAAAACCACAGTTGAACAGGGAGTCTTTGAAATCGGGAAAAAGGTAGGGTATGTGTTCCAAAACCCGGATCACCAAATCTTTTCCGAGAAAGTCTATGATGAGGTTGTGTATGGACCGAGATTACGAAATGTTCCAGCCGATGAGATTGAACTACGTGTAAAGGAATCGCTCAAGGCAGTTGGGCTGGAAGGATTTGAAGAAGCAGACCCTTTTAGTTTAACTAAAAGCGGACGGCAGCGCGTGGCAGTTGCCTCTGTCCTATCCATCCAGCCTGACATCCTGATCCTCGATGAGCCGACTACCGGGCTGGATTACGACGGACAGCAGGGCATGATGGATATGGTGGTGGAATTAAATAAACAGGGAAGCACTATTATCTTTATTACTCACCACATGTGGGTGGTTGCTGCCTATGCCGACCGGGTTTATGTAGTAAAAGATGGAAAAATTCTCCTGGAAGGATTAACCAGAAAGATATTTGCTGAAGAAAAGATCCTCGAAGACTCTTTTCTCAGACCGCCCCATTTTGTCCAGTTCAGCAATCTTCTAGGAAAAACATTCCTGTCGGATTCTGAAATGATCTCCTGCATGGAGGGGAAATAAACTATGAATATTGATTTTTATCTGGACATTGATACCATTATCCACCGATTTGATGGACGTACTAAGATAATAATCTTCTTGGCTTCTTTCTTGGCGCTGGTGCTTTTTGAGGATCCGCTGTTCATCCTTCCGATCGCGTTGTTGATTCTTCTTCAGAACTTTTTAGCCCGAGCTTGGATGAATATCTGGCGCATCCGTTTTCTCCTCTTTCTTCTGACCGTCACCAGTATTATCATGTGGAATATCTTTGCCAGCGGTGAAACACACCTGTTCTGGTTTGTGGATCTTGAGTCCTTATTGTACAGCATTGCCCGGACGATGCTCATACTTTTAATGATCATCAGCGGGTTGAACCTGCTCAGCACTACCCGCAACGAGGAACTTGTTCTGGCAATGATAAAACTTGGTCTGCCATACCGGGTTGGATTCGCGATTTCTACCTCATTACGCATGGTCCCGACCATTTCCACCAGCATCTATACCATTTCACAGGCTCAACGCAGCCGGGGTTTGGATCTGGAGGGGGGAGGCATCCTGGAGCGCTTGAGAAAATTTATTCCCATCTTAATCCCGGTGTTTATTTCCACTATCCGGGACACTAATATTTTCGGCATGGCACTGGAATCCAAAGGGTTCGGCGCCAGGGAGGACCGAACCTACTATCTGGAAATGACCATGGATCGCAGCGACTACCTGGTCCTGGCTTTTTGTTTTCTAGTCGTGGGTTTATCTCTCTACCTGGAATTCGCAGGATTTGGCGATATTGCCGGTTTAACAAAATTTTAGATGCCAAGCATGGCCGGTTTCAAAGGAGCTAAGTTGATAGATTTATTAGAATTGGATCATATGCTGCCATTTGTTTTGCAACGGGATAATGTCGCCCGTTACGAAGACGGTGTTGTTCTTATTGGTGACCGACGCAAGTACCCATTTTCTAAAGAATTTGTCCGGTGTGAGGACGTGGAAAGTGTAGCCCGAGCAATTGAAAACATGGTTACCCAGGGCGGTGGCCCCTGGATAGCGGCTGTCTATGCAATGGTCATGGCTGCAAAAAAAGTGGAATCCAAACCCCATCAGGAAGCCCTGGATTTTCTATCGAAAGCAAAAGAGCGGTTGGTTAAAACCCGACCTACCAATACCGCCATGGCTCGCCGATTGGGAGATTCCTTATCGGTTGTAAAAAAAGCCCAGGAAGAAGGAAGATCCATAGAAACGGCATTGCTGGATTGGATAAAGAAGCTGCGTGATAAGGCTTATGAGAGCTACGCCATTCGCTCCCGACTGGGAGCCGATTTAATCGAAGATGGAGATGGCATCTTAACCATGTGTTTTGCCGAGACAGCGTTTATCCTGGCTATGTCAATGGCAAAGAAAGATGGAAAGAATATCCATGTTTACACACCTGAAACTAGGCCTTACTTACAAGGTGCTCGGCTGACTGCACCCAGTCTGCATGAACTGGAAATCCCGGTGCAGATCATTACTGATAATATGCCGGCATTTGTGATGTCTCAGGGAAAGATTCGGAAATATTTTACAGCTGCTGACCTGATTACCATGGATGGACACGTGGTAAACAAAATCGGCACTTTCCAGAACGCAATTGCTGCTCATTACCATCACATTCCATATTTTGTATTTATGTGGGGGCCGGATTTTGAAAGCCCAGATCGCGAGTCCGTGGTAATTGAATACCGGGATCCGGCGGAAATCCGATCCTGTCGGGGGACTCCGACCACAATTGATGATATTGAAGCCTATTACCCGGCATTTGATATCACTCCTCCCCACCTGGTAGCGGGTGTGATTACCAGGTATGGAATCTTAAGTCCGTATGATTTGCGTCCTCATTTTGAAAAAGAAAGGGGTAGGGAGTAAACAATATGCCAGCAGCAATCATCACCGGGACACTTATGTATGATATCCCGGATATGACTTTAACAGAAAAAACAATAGATACCCCTTATGGGGAGACATTGGTTTATGATGTGAAGGGTGCTGGAACTGAAGTGTTTTTTCTGCCCCGGCACGGATTAAAACACGATACGCCGCCGCATAAAATTAATTACAGGGCTAATATTAAAGCCTTGGAGATTCTGGGTGTAAAACGGGTAATTGCTGTTAATGCTGTAGGTTCGATTAATAAGGAGGTTGCTCCACTGAATCTTGTGGTATTGAGCGATTATTTGGATTTTACCTCTGGTCGGGAATTATCATTTTTTGACGGAGGAGACAACGGTGTAGAACATGTAGACATGAGTACGCCATACTGCCCATATTTAAGAGAACAAATTCTGGTGTTGGCGCCGAATTATAATATCCGCATCCATCCTCAGGGAGTTTATGTATGCACTAATGGACCAAGGCTGGAAACCCCGGCAGAAATACGCATGTATGAGAAACTCGGCGGAGATGTAGTCGGGATGACCGGTTTACCTGAAGTCGTTTTGGCGAAAGAATTAGATCTATGTTATGCATCTGTCTCTTTTTCAATCAACTGGGCAGCGGGTTTTAGGGATAAAATAGAGTTTATATCAGATGCAGAAGGGTTAAAAAAGATACGAAAGAATCTTATGGAATTACTTCTGGAGACTGTCGAAACCACTACGGATGATGAGTGTTCTATCAGATAGATATCACAATCGCCTGATACCGACTTGTTATCAGTTTTCATAATTCTCTAAGGGCGAAAAGGAGGGCTATTGATCAAGTAATTCAGGAAAGTAGGGATCAGTTTATTGACATTATTATTTCAACTCAGAAGCTATTTGAAGTTAGAAAAGGAGAGAATGATGAAAGAAGTCATAACTATGTGGAAAAATACCAGAATGGTTATTCTGGTTGCCCTGTCAGCGGCAATTTATGCTGCCTTCCTGATTGTCTTTAAAGGCGGCATCGTCATTGTGCCCGGGATTACAGAAGTCCGCCCGGCAAACGTATTCCCCCCCGTGTTTAGCCTGCTGTTTGGTCCTGCAGGTGCCTGGGGATCCGCAATCGGTAACCTGATCGGTGATATGTTTGGGGGAACGCTTGGTATCGGCTCGATTTTTGGCTTTTTTGGCAACTTCTTCCTGGGTTTTGTTCCCTACAAGATGTGGGGTGCGACCTTTGGGCTGGTGAAGAAAGATGATATGTCCCTGAACATGGGTGATTGGAAGAAAATTGCTGCCTTTGAAATTGTGTCCTTAACCGCTTCAGCCGCCTGCGCAATTATCATTTCCTGGTACCTGGATCTGGCAGGAATCGTGCCTTTTGCTTTCTTGGGCATTACTATTACCGTGAACAATTTCGCTGCCGCAGTAGTTGTGGGTCCTATCTTGATTGCTTTGCTTTACAATCGAGTCAAAAGCTGGGGTCTGTTCTGGACCGATGTGATGGATAAAGAAGACGTCAGCAAAGGATTTGCCACCAATCTTGGCTCAATTCTCATGATTGTAGGCTCTTTGGGAGGCTTGATTGTGGGAATCCTGGTTGCGACTGGTGCAGCTGGACAGGAGCTGTACGGTTTTGCCGGCGCGTCCGGTCAAACCGCCGTCTGGGCGGCAGTATTGCCCTTCATTTTGATGATCCTGGTTTCCAGCTTCATGCTTTCAGGTCAGGAGCAGTTTGTAGACGAAGAGCTCTAAAAGAGTCCTTCAAAGTATAGTTTTAGTCGATCGGGACGGGTTAAATCATTACCCGTCCCGGTTTCCCTTTTAGCCTCAAACGGGATAGTTGTGCACTGTGAAGTACACCTGATAACCGGTCAATATGTTAATTACTTGACCTAACGATAGATTATTTTCCCTTGGTTATCTGGCATTATTTTTAGCTTATTTTAGATGTTAAAGGGTTATGGATGAAAGAAAACATTAACGTAGATGTTTTGATTAAGGGCGGGACGATCCTTACTGTGGATCAGAAACACCGGGTGATTCATGATGGGGTGTTAACGATAACGGGTGACACTATCAGCGGCATTTATTCTTCAGACGAGATTCCCCAAGAGCTAGAAGCCGGGATGTTGATTCAAGCGGATGGCAAGGTTATCCTACCCGGGTTGATCAATGCCCATAGTCATTTAGCGATGACACTCTTTCGGGGCTTTGTGGAGGATTTAGTTCTCCAGGAATGGTTAAAAAGAGTGTGGAAGTACGAGTTTTCTATCCTGAATAAAAAAGCTGTCAGGGCAGGATCAAAACTTGCCCTGGTTGAAATGATCAAAAACGGTATTACTTGTGCTCATGATATGTACTGGCATTTTGAACAAACAATGGAAGTAGCTGAGGAGTTTGGGTTCCGGCTGCTTTCAGGTCCACCGATTACCGGTTTGGGTGATCAGAAGTTTGATGAGATGTTTGCTCAAGCTCGGAAAACGCTTGATTGGTTGGATAGTCTTGAATTTGTGTACCCGATCATACAGGCACACAGCACTTATACTACCACCCCCAAAATGATGCACACCGTCAAGGAATTTAAGGAGGAGTATGGGATCACTTTTACAACCCATGCGTCCGAAAATCAAACCGAAGTCGAGAGTGTTTTGGAACGATATCAACAAACACCTATTCAATTATTGGCTTCATATGATTTGCTTGATGAAAGTACACTTTTGGCTCACTGTGTAGTACTGGAAAATGAGGAGATTGAATTATTGGCGGAAACCAAAACCCATGTAGTCCATTGTCCCGAAAGCAATCTGAAACTTGGATCCGGGATTGCCCCGGTTGCATCTATGCTGGAAAAAGGAATCAATGTATGTATTGGCACTGATGGCGCGGCTTCGAATAATGATTTAGACATTCTTGGTGAATTAAAAACGGCGGCTTTACTGCAGAAGGGAAGCAATCATAATCCTGAATTGTTGACTACAAAGCAGGTATTGGAGATGGGGACCATTAACGGAGCAAAAGCTTACCGGTTGGAGAAGGACTTAGGCTCTCTAGAAGAAGGGAAGAAAGCTGATGTTGTGATTATGAATTTTGATAAACCCCATCTCACTCCGGCTCATGATCCGGCTGCTAATTTAATTTATTCCTCGGGAAAATCCGACGTGGAGACTGTATTTATTAATGGAAAACTTCAGCTCGAAAATGGGCAGCTAATTTTAATTGATGAAGAACAAGTCAAAGCTGAGGTCAGATTGATCAGTGACCAATTTGTGTAACAAGCCCGAATGGCATTTAATTTATAAAATCAGGTACTCCGGACCTGCAGAAAGGAGTTAATTCAGATGTCCTATCAAGATGAACGAGAACAGCTGTTAAAAATTGTCCAACAAGCCTACAAGGTAGATTTAATCAGGATGTCTGCCGGGAACATCAGCACCCGGACTGCAAATGGAATGGTGGCAATTACACCGGGTGGGATCAAGTATCGGTATATGAAAGCTGAAGATATATCCATAGTAGATCTGGAAGGTAACCTGGTTGAAGGACCAAAACCTTCCTCTGAAACACCGATGCATACCGCAATCTATAGAAATGTACCCCGGACAGAAAGCATCTGCCATACCCATTCCATTTACGGGATGGTTTTTGCGATGCTGCAAGAAAATATCCCCCTGATGAATGTTGAATTAATGGTATGTGGTGCCCCCATCCCGGTAGCTCCCTGGGCTGCGCCAGGGACAGTAAAAGCGGGGGAAGTTACCGTGGATATTTTTCTATCCCGTCCAGAATTGAGCGTGATCCTACTCCGTCAGCACGGACTGGTCGCGATTGGTAATTCTTTGGAGCAGGCTTATGAAAAAGCTTATAACGCTGAAATCGGATTAGAGACATATTATAAATCCCGGTTGCTGGGAACCCCCCAACCGTTTACCCGGGAGCAGATAAACGAGATAAAAGAAGTCTACGGACTTTAATGTATTTGTGTTTTGGATCCAATAAATGTTCCTTTCCAAGGCCAGGCAGCTCTGAATTAATCAATGGTAGAATTAATCTGCTGGTAGAAAAGGACACCAAATATCCTTCCAATATGCCCCCGTTGAACGAGGAGGAAACATGAAATTCAAGCTATTCCATCGAACTCTAATCTTTGTCCTGTTATTAGTTTTGAGTACATCCTGTTCTGCGCTTTCTCTGGTTAATCCCCCGCCCGATAATCAAGGGGAATCTAGCCAGCCCAATGCTGGTGACTCGGGTGATACTGGCGAAGTATTAACCTGTTTTCATGCCGATAATTATGTGCTCTCATTTGATCACACGTTAACGGTCAATCAGGAGGGGACCAGTCTGACCCACATTTTAAAACAAGGAGGGATAGCTTTATTAAGTGAAGAAAATTCCGGGGGGCACGATGCAATAATCACAACTGCTTTTCCCCAAACGCTAAACTTTGAGTATTTGGGAGTTCTGGGACCTTGCTCTGTTGATGCGGGTGGAACGGTTAATGTTTCAGCGGAAGGTTATTGTGATGCGGGGGTGGTTTATCTCAATATCACAGAAGATTGGAGTGCAACTGAAGGGACTATGACTTGTGAAGATAGTGTTGTGCCCTTTTCGGCTCCCAGTGCTGCAT
The DNA here is from genome assembly GCA_964532455.1 of uncultured Anaerolineales bacterium. Taxonomy (GTDB): domain Bacteria; phylum Chloroflexota; class Anaerolineae; order Anaerolineales; family UBA11858; genus B10-G9. Next base: position 1,587 of record CAZHHT010000004.1, on the reverse strand, counting down.
TCACACACTCTGGGGCTTCCGGTCTGGGGGAAGAATTTTTAATTACGGATGATTCAAATGGCCATACTGTTATGCGGGAATTTCTGGGTGGTGAAGGATATCACTCCTGGACCCTGATGATGGATATTTCTCTTGTCCCGTTGGTGGACGAGGACTAACCATCAACGTAAGGTTAGTTTAATCCCTTAAAACACAGGATCCGCAATCCTCCCAGGATTGCGGATCCTATTTATAAGAAATATATTTCCTGCGATATTAGCGGAATTTTCCTTCAATTGCTAATTTTGCGCTGTCTAGGCTTTCACCTTCATAGATAAAATACTTTAATATAACCGGCATCATCTTTCCCAGCATCGCTTGAGCGGGACAATATGTGTCTGCTGACAGCTCCATCGCCCGGGTGACTGCTTTTTCTGAAAGGTCTTTTCCCGCAACATGGTATTCAATCACTGCCTTGGTGAATACCTTGGGATGGGTCTTGGCACGTTCAGTGATCACGTTGACTTGGAAATCCGAGACTTCCTGGCGCTTTTTACCCAAAATGGAAATGACGTCCATGGCGGTGCATCCTGCCAGGCTGAGAGCCATTAATTCCATAGGACGAAATCCGTCATTGTCTCCACCAACTTCTGGGGAGGAGCCCAGGGGCACTTCAAACCCGGAGTCTGCAGTACCGGTAAAAGACATTCGACCCTTCCACTGCATTTCAGCATTCATCGATTACTCCTTTAAAAGGGGGGTGACATATTTTTCCAGGGTTGGGCCATTAATGGCTCTTAACCAGGCCAGCCGTAGATTTCCTTTCCTGTCAATCACGAATGAGTTCGGTAATGAACTGTGCTGAAATGTGATCAGGGATTTATTTTCAGGGTCCAGCAGGATCACAAAATCCAACCCCGCCTGCTCAACGAAATTCCTGACCTCAGCTTCCGGTTCACCGGCTTCAATAGCAACAACTTGAAACCCCTGATCTTTATACTTGTCATAGTAAGCTCTAAATACCGGCATTTCCTCCCGGCAGGGAGGACACCAGGTTGCCCAGTTGTTTACCAGAATGACCTCTCCCTGATAGTCAGTCAGAGAGACCTCGTAGCCGTCCAAATCAAACAGGGTTAATTTCGGAGCTGGTTGGTTAACTTCGACTGGAGGAAAGGTGAGGGCATCTATACTTTCAAGCGCTTCGCTTTGATTTGTGTTAAGAATAAGACCGACTGTGATCAGGGTAATTATGCCCAGCCCTGTCAGGATAATCTGGAGGAGATTGGTCTTTTGGCTGCCGGTTTTTTCCCCGGAGGTTTTCTTGCTCATTATGCTTTTCCTCATCGCATTTGGATAGTCCAGTAAGTTCGTTGATTTTGTTCTATTGTACTATTTAGAGACCGGTAAAACGGATTATCTTACTCATATTCATCCAGGTAAAAGATTACTAAATTTCCGGCAGGGATTCCAGGTTCTTCTGCTCCTCCCCATTTTTATAATTTGCTTAACATCGCTGGATTACGGGGATTCCATCCCTATGTTATTTCTAGAAAGATTTCGGTCAACAACAGGTTGTTTAGGGGGCATAATATGGTGGATGGTTAATGA
>CAZHHT010000003.1:0-66754 GCA_964532455.1 uncultured Anaerolineales bacterium | reverse complement strand
GGCTTCAACCTGCCACCATCTCGCTCAGATAGGTTTTTTCAGCGGAGCCAACATTGCAACTAACAAAACAACTTTTTTCTTCATTATTTACTCCTTATTTTGATTAAAATGTAATTTTTCACAAACTTGTGGTTAGTATAAATTGCAACTGTTAGTAAATAATTAAGACCATGTGAATAAGTTGTGAAGGAAATCAAGCAATACCCCCAAAAATGCTTAGGGTCTATAATAGGTAGAGACTTTATTCACCGATAAGCACTGACTGATCCAAGAAACCTACGTAGGGTATTGAAACTCAGAAACATTGACTTGAAATCCTTCGGAGGATAAGTCTATTTGTAAATAAAATGAGATCTGACATGAAAGGGAAAAAATGAAACGATTTTCCGTATGGAAAATCTTAAAATACCCCCCACAATTCTTGTATGTCATTGGACTGGGGCCGATTTATGGTCGATTGGTGCTGTTGCTGACCACCACCGGGAGAAGATCCGGGCTGCCAAGAGTCACACCATTGCAGTACGAAGAGATAAACGGCAGCATTTACGTCGCCTCCGCGAGAGGAACCAAAGCAGATTGGTACCGTAATATTGTCGCGAATCCCAAGGTGAATATCCAGGTAAAAGGGCGTCAATTTGATGGGGAAGCTGAACCGGTTACAGATCCAGAGCGCATCGCTGATTTCCTGGAATATAGATTAGCAAGGCATCCCCGGATGATTAGGTTTATCATGTCCCGGGAAGGGGTTTCTAAGAACCCTACCCGGGTGGAATTGGAAAAACATGCAGAGGGCAAAGCCATGGTTGTCATCAGCCCAGTAAAATTCATCGGATGAGGGCTAAAATGAATCAAGCCAATCAGACCAAACTGGATCAGCAAGCCATCAGGGATTAGACCACCTCTCGAAATACAAGTGTGACATTTAATAGTTTACATTGAGGTTTATCGATTATCAAAATCTGATGAGAATTCAAAGTTGCCTGGCGAATTGTTCATAAACTATCGTATGACCAACAAAAAAGTGAGGATAAAGATGAGCAATATTAATGACCTGATTAAAACTATTGACTCGGAACGCAGTGAACTGAAAGTTATGTTGGAGAGCACAGATCCTGAGCTGGAAATCTATCCCGGATGGAAGATTAAAGAAGTAGTAGGGCATATTACCGCCTGGGAGATAGTTATTCATAAGGCATTAAAAGCCTTCCGGGCTGGAGATCCACCCTATTTTTTAAGGGAACAGGATTTTGACCTCTTTAATGAAGGTGAGGTAGAAAAACGCTCGGCATGGACCTTGGATGAGGTGGTACGTGAGTGGGAAGAAGTTAGAGAGGACCTGAAAAAAACCATAACAAAATTGAATGAAAACGATTTATCAACGGAAATGGTTCTTCCCTGGGGTTCTGAACGGACAGTCCAGGAGCTGATTGAAATCATTGCCGAGCATGAACAGGAACACGCGGAGTTTGTTAAAAAGTTGAACAGTTAACCGGATAAACCTTATGGCAGGAAATCCTTTTAGGCCTTGGGCACAGAAAAAGGATTAATCATGAATGAACATTTGAAAGCTGACGCATCAGGAAAGGAGATTTCTCCCGTTCTTTGGAAAGCCGGGATCCGGTTGCTATTGATGACAGTGGTGATGCTGTTGATCTTATTTCTTGCTGCCGGCCGACTCGACTGGTGGGAAGCCTGGGCTTACGCTGCCATGGCGGCGGTCATTTTGATCAGCAGCCGTTTAACCTTAATATTGAAAAATCCGGAACTGGCTTTGGAACGTGTTAAAGCAGCCAGCCAGGAGAACGTAAAATCCTGGGATAAAGTCTTGATGCCGATTACGGCGATTTTTGGACCTGTTCTCTCCTGGATTATTGCCGGATTAGACCTTCGTTTTGGGTGGTCACCCGATTTGCCTGACAACATTCAGATTATTGCCCTCGGAGTGATTTTTCTGGGAAGTGGAATTGGAAGTTGGGCCATGATCGTGAATCGTTTTTTTTCCTCCCATGTCCGTATTCAAACAGACCGCGGCCATACCGTAGTCAGCGAAGGGCCATATAGGTTGGTACGCCATCCAGGTTACGCAGGTAATGTTTTGGCCTGGACTGCAGCCCCAGTTTTTTTTAGTTCTTATTGGGTGATATTTCCTACCGTCCTGATGATAATTATCTCTATTATCCGAACAGCCTTGGAGGATCAAACCTTACAGGATGAACTGCCGGGATATAGGGAGTATGCGGGACGAGTGAAATACCGCCTTTTTCCAGGAATCTGGTAGTCAATAAATCCTCCTAGGAAGGTGAACTATGTCAGCTGATTTTGAAAATAAACTGGGTAAATATGCTGAAGTGATTGTAAAATCGGGGTTAAATTTACAACCTGGACAGCGCCTGGTGATCGGCATTCCAATTTACGAATCGATGGGGGTACCGATTGAGCTGGCTCCCCTGGTTCGCAGGATTACTTCGGAGGCTTACAAAGCCGGTGCCCGTTACGTAGATGTGATGTGGAACGATGATCAGCTTACCCTGACCCGGTTTCAAGAGGGGGACGGGGCGGCGCCGGGTGAATTCCCAACCTGGAAAGCGGAGGCTGCTCGAAAAGCCGCCGAAGATGGCGATGCGATATTGATCCTTTATGCAAAAGATCCTGAACTCCTCTCCGGCCAGGATATGGATTTGATTGCCGCTTGGCGCCGATCCAACCAGGGAATCTTGAAGCCTTTTGTCGAATTGAGATATAAACTTGCTACCAATATCACTATTGCGACAGCACCTCTAGCGGGATGGACAGAAAAAATCTTTCCTGATTTAAGCTCCGAGGAAGGCACCGCCCGGTTTTGGGAAACACTCTTCGATATTTGCCGGGTGAATGAAAGGGATCCCATAAAAGCCTGGGAAGATCATTTTAAGGACCTGGATGGAAGACGACATTATCTGAATCAGAAAGGATATACCAGGCTTAACTTTTCTGGGCCGGGAACGGATTTGGAACTGGGATTGCCCAAGGGACATATTTGGAAGTCTGCTCAATTTACCTGCCAGGCAGGTTTTTCATTCAGCGCTAATATTCCCACTGAAGAAGTATTTACTTTACCACACAAGGATCAAACTGAAGGAATAGTCTCTATTACCAAGCCGATCTGTATTGCAGGGGGAATTATTGAAGGGGCAGTCCTGACTTTCTCCAAGGGAAAAGTTATCAAAGCATCTGCCAAGAAAGGTGAGGAAAACTTACATAAGTTACTGGAGACTGATTTGGGACATAGACAACTGGGAGAAATTGCCCTCGTTCCCCACAGCTCCCCGATTTCACAATCAGGTTTGATATTTTATACCATTTTGATTGATGAGAATGCCTCCAGTCATATAGCCCTGGGTTCAGCTATCCGAGCATGCCTGGAAGAAGGGGTGTCGATGTCAGATGAGGAATTTTCCGCGGCGGCGGGTAACCTCAGTATAGGTCATCTGGATGTGATGATCGGCTCCGGGGAGATAGATGTGGATGGTGTTCTTGCTGATGGGACCTTAGAACCGTTGATGCGTGGAGGTGAATGGGCTTATGATGTGTGAGGCGAGAAATCAATCTTAGTGGTTAAGAAAGGAATTGATAGATGAAGCTTAAACCAATTCTCATCTTTTGTGCCCTGGTTGTTTTTATTTTTGCCTTGGGATATATGTTCTTTCCGGCTCAGATTTTCTCTTTCTTGGGTTACTCAACCGATGCAACCGGTCTCTTGATCCTTCAGTTTGTCGGCGTATTGAGTATGGGATATGTTGCCAATATCTGGCAAATTAAGGATGCCGCCAAGGAAGTACAAAAACCAACCGTTTTCAGCGCCATGATTGCCATGGGATGTGCTTTTGTTATCTCCCTCATTCATCAGCTTAGGGGCACGTTTGGCGCGCTGGGTTGGATTGGAGTGGGAAATTTCGCGTTGGCATTTCTTGTGTTTGGTTATTATTGGTTCTTTAAGATGTAGATTGTAAACTAATGAAGGGAGATTATTTATCAACCGCGCACTCGACTTTCTGGCTCGTCACCCTGATTAATTGATCAAATTAAACGCTTAAAATACCCATCTAGCCGGCGGGATTTTAAGCGGTATACTTATCTTCGTTGATTGGCTTAAATTATCCAGTGGAGGAATTCCTATTGATAAGTTTTTCGTATTTTCTTTTGAGATATATAACATCAAATGTTTAATTGTGTTTTTCGGCACGGAAGATCTCTAAAAATCTTATTTATAATAAAGGTTGAATGTTTATGAAAGATTTCAAATTCTTATTTGACCCCATGCGTGTACCCTTTCTGATTTTGACTCCCGCTTGTGTTGTGTTGGGGTTGGCCACAGCAATCTGGACCTCTGGCCAGGTCAATTGGCTTCATTTTTTTCTGGTGTTGATTGGTGCCCTCTCTGCTCATATCAGTGTCAATGTCTTTAATGAGTACTTCGATTTCAAAAGCGGTTTGGATGCCGATACAAAAAGGACACCTTTTAGCGGCGGCAGCGGCAGGCTGCCAGAAACCCCTGAGATGGAACAGCCAGCTTTGATTATGGCCTGGATATTTTTTGGAATTACGGCTTTAATTGGCCTGTATTTTGTTTTTACCATTGGATCAGGGTTAATCCCCCTGGGTTTACTGGGTCTGCTTATCATCTATTTTTACACTGGATGGATTACCAGTTATCCGTTGTTGTGTTTGATAGCGCCCGGATTGGGTTTTGGAACATTGATGGTGATGGGAACAGATTTTGTCCTGACCGGTCAATATTCTTGGACAGCATTTATTGCCTCGCTGGTTCCGTTTTTCCTGGTAAACAATCTGCTGCTTCTTAACCAATTCCCGGACGCGGAAGCGGATCAGAATGTTGGAAGAAAACACTACCCAATCCAGATCGGCAAAGAAAAGAGCAGCTGGATTTATATTGCTTTCCTCTTGCTGCCCTATGCTGTCATTGTCTTTGGTGTTATCACCGGATATTTTCCGCTTACCTGCCTGATTGGATTTCTCTCTTTGCTGCTGGTAATCCCTGTCGGCCGGGGTGTTTTAAAACATAAAGAGCATACAAAAGAACTGATTCCCTTCCTGGGGCAAAATGTGATGGTTAACCTGATCACTCCTGTTCTGGTAGCAGTTGGTCTATTTATTGGTTGGCCCGGATAATTCCCGGATTTATTGGTAACAAATTAAAACCTGCCAATTATTGACAGGTTTTTTTGTTTAATCGCTGGATATTTTCAAATAGTGGGACTACAATATTAATTGCTCCTCCGTCAATTGCTTTAACCCCTAATCCCATCTTATTGGTTTCCCGGCAGCGAGATTACTATTTACCTCCCTGGGGAATTGCCCATGGAAAAACTTGACCTCTCAATATTAATTATGGCTGAAGCAGATATCCCGGATATCACACCCGTGATGAAACGGGCTTTTGATGATGATGCCCAAAAACACCTCGGAAAAGAAAGCGGCGGACCGCCAGGATATGATAACGGGGATTTTTTTCGCACCTGGTTGGTGCCTTACCAAGAGAGTGTAGGGTACAAGATCCTATTGGGGGAGGTCCTGATAGGTGGGATCATCGTTTGGATACTGCCGGAAAAACACAACATCCTGGGAACGATCTTTGTGGATCCGTCTTTCCAAGATCAGGGAGTGGGACAAAATACCTGGAAATTTATTGAAGAGTCCTTTCCAGAAACCCTCAGCTGGCGTCTGGGAACACCCTCCTGGGCCACAAAAAACCACTATTTTTATGAAAAATGTGGTTTTGAAAAGGTTGAATCCGATCCTCTGATTCCACAAGAAGATGATAGCGTAATTTACCGGATAGAGTGTGAATAATTTTCAATGAGGTGAACTATGGAACCTGAGATGGTATTTCGGATTCTAATGATAGTCGCATTTATTGCCATGGTTGGGATCCGGATCCATTTTCAATCCAAAGTCCTTCATGAAAAGCGGGAGATCAATATCCAGGAAAACAAACTCAGCCTTGTTTCAGGCAGTATTGCTGCTTTAACCACGCTGACCTTTGGGGCGGAGTATATATTTTTCCCTGGGACCTTTAAATTCACCTACCTGCTGGATTACCCGGACTGGCTGCGCTGGCTGGGCGTTGTGGTCCTGGCGGCGGGTATCGTCCTGCTGGGGTTGGCTCATTACTATCTAGGGAAAAGTTTCCATTCCCTTGTGGTATCCAAAAATGAGCATCAGCTTGTGACGTCAGGACCCTACAGCTGTATCCGACACCCGATCTATACTGCTTACCTGATGAACTACCTGGGTGGGGGGCTGCTGGCATCCAACCTGGTTTTGACTTTTGTGCCAATCATCTTTTTTGGGTTGATGATCATCAACCGCATTCCAAGGGAAGAGGAGATCATGCGGGAGGTATTTGGCCAGGAGTACATTGAATTGGAAAAAAGGACCGGCAGGTTATTACCACCCTTGAAGAAGTGCCGTGATTACATCCCGTTGACCGAGGAGGAAAAATGAAATTGGAGCCAACTGCCTATCAATGGACAACTAGGGATGAGTGGCTCTACTGGCTTTCGATGATTCCCTTCCTGGTGGTATTTATCGGGGCGATTTTATTGTTGTCTACTTACTCTGTCTGGCTCTCGGTCTTGCTGGTATTCTTTTATATGCTGACCAACATTTTCCAGGCTGGATGCTGTGTTGGCTGCCCCTATCGGGGAAAATACTGCCCAGCCCTATTCGGAGTTTATCTGGGCAACTTCCTATCGGGGATTCTGTATCCTAACCGGGAGTTTGATTAAAAATTCTTTGACCGCAATGCTGCTGCCAGGGAGATTATGGTTTTAGTGATTGCCTTGTTCCCGGTCTACTGGATTGTAAAAACCAGCTGGTACTTACTGCCCATCTACCTGCTGCTGATCATGGCTCACCTGGTACTCTTTATGCCCACTCAATGTGAAAAATGCAGTTATAACGAGACCTGCCCCGGGGGTTTGGCTTGGCAGGCTTGCCGGGCATGGCTGACAAGGTGACTTGGAGACTAGGAGATGGGTTGGAAGGTTTAAAGTTAAGGAACTTTCAATATACTAGCTCAAGGGAGAGAGCCAGCTCTCCCGAGATGAATATCCACTGGAGCTGTCCCTTCTACGGAGTTTTCCCTGAATTTAGCAAAGGTCTCAGGATGCATGTGATTAAGTCCTGAATAAGCCGGCAGGATTGATTCTTTGGTGTTTATTTAGATTCCTTATTTCATTCGGAATGACAGGTCTGGGGTTTTGTCATCCTGAGCTTGCGAAGGATCCATACTGAGGTCAGATATCAAATGTGACCACAACCTGCAAAACCTGAAGATTGTTTTTTAAACTCTTGATGGATTCCTCATTCCTCCCTTCGTCAGGCTTAGGACAGGCAGGGCAGACGGAATGACAGGTAGCGCTTGTTTTGTTATAATTAATTTCAAAACAGGGGGAACCGTGGCAAACGAAAAAGGAGATAAAACCATGCAGACAATTCGCTGGATCGCCAGGATCGGGGCTGCCTTGATAGCAGGGATGATCTTAATCATCTTTATTGGAGAAGGCATTTCCGAGGGTTTTGGACCCTTGATCCAAATGTCGCTCCGGGAAACGGCTATGATGGCTGCTTTCATAATTGTCTTTCTGGGGTTAATCATCGGCTGGAAGTGGGAAATTCTCGGCGGCTCCCTGATTGTGGGCGGGATGGCAGCTTTTTACCTGCTGGATTTCCTGTTCTCCGGTACCTTCCCCAGGGGACCTTTCATGTTAGTGATTTTATTACCAGGTCTGTTGTATGTGTATAGCGGAAAGTTAAATAAATCCAGCGAAATTGATAAGGACGAGTTCCAAGTCGACAGATAATACAAGTAACAAGTCAGATGAAAAAACTTATCCAACTGTAAGCTGCATTATTAAAAGTAAAAACTATCCATCCTTCAAACCATTAAACATATAAAACTACTTATCTATCTACAAACCTCTTAACCGCCCCGATACAGATTGTCTAATAAAACAAAAAGCCCTGAGTACCTCATGATGGAGGTCTCAGGGCTTTTTGGTACACTTGGAAGGTTAAACCCGCTCGTGTTTCAATTTTAGGAAGTGGGTTGAGCAGGATATGCAAGGATCATAGGAGCGCAGTAAATGCTCCAGCGCCAGGCTGGCTTCCTCGTGGGAGCGATCAAACAAAACTTCTGGAGCAAGTCTTGCCAGATCTGCTTCCATCTGGGCATAGTTTTGGGCAGTTGGCGGTGTGATTTTGGCTTCTTTGATCAACCCATCTTTGCCTACTTTATAACGGTGGTAAAGCAATCCTCGAGGTGCTTCTGAGACACCATAACCTTCCCCGTCTTTTAAGTCGAACTTGGCATGGGGAGGTCCTTGAGGATCGTAAGCTTCCATCAGTTCTAATGCTACATCATAAACTTCAATTGTTTCAATTGCCCGGGCGAGTAGACCTTTATAGGGATTGTGCTGGGGAGGTTTAAAGCCGATTTCATTGGCAATACCTTTCGCTGCCGGTCTAAGTTGATTGAAATTTAGGTTATAACGCGCCAGGGGGCCGACAAAATAGGAGTTGCCCTCAGTAGTATGACTGTGAAGAGCTGTGGACTGCGGCACGTGAGATTCTAGGTAGAGGGTTTCATAGTCTTCCACGGGAACACGTTTCCCGGTGGAGGAAAGCACGTCCCCATCATAGATCGCATAATGATCCGGGTGACTGACAGCGACATACTCATACTCCATTTCAAAATCTGGAAAATCCAGACCAACTGCCCAGCGGGCAGTTTCCTTGGCGAATTCCAGACCCCACTTAAAATCTTCAATTAATCCTTTTATTTTGTCCTTATCAGGCCAGCGATAAAAACCACCCACCTTGGTACTCACCGGATGCACACTGCGACCGCCGATGGTTTTTAATAAGTCATTGCCAAGTTTTTTAGATCGGAGAGCTTTCTTTACCACATCTGGAGCAATGGCTGCAATTTCGATCACACTATCTACACCCAGAAGATCTGGTGCTTGAAGCATATACATATGCAGGACATGGCTTTCGATGAATTCTGCGCAGTACAGCAAGCGCCGGAGATCATAAACCTCCTGGGAAATTTCCACATCATAGGCGTTTTCCAACGCTTTAGCGCTGCTCATCTGGTAGGCTACTGGACAGATTCCGCAGATTCGGGCGGTGATGTCGGGTACTTCCTGAAAGTAGCGGCCCTGCAGGAAACCTTCGAAAAAGCGGGGCGGTTCGTAAATATTCAACTCAATGTGTTCGATTTCATTATCTTTGGTTCGGATATAAAGCGCCCCTTCGCCTTCAACGCGGGCGAGGGCAGGGATTGAGATATTTTTTGTCATTTCTTTGGGCTCTCCTCTAGCATTGCGTCAACCGCATCCCTGAAAGCTGGGGCATAACCGGCAAAATTCCGCAGTAGATGTTCGGTTTGGTTGGGATATTCTTCCGCCGCTTGTAACAAGGGGATCATGGCATCTAATTCCGCCTGGGGCGCAGGACCAAAACAACCATAGCAGCCCCGCCCGTTTGCCGGGCAAATTGCTCCGCATCCAGTCCGGGTGACAGGTCCAACACAGGGAATACCTTGGGTTACCATCACACAAACGGTGCCGTTGCGCTTGCAATCCAGGCACACACTGTGTGTTGGCAGGTTGGGAGTTCTTTGCTGAAGCAGTGAAATTACAGCTTCCAATATCTGATATTTATTGACCGGGCAGCCGTAAATTTCCAGGTCAACTTTAACATGATCAGAGACCGGTGTGGCTTTTTCCAGGTAATCCAGGTATTCAGGATGGTCATAAACTGTTTCTGCCAACTTGGTATGATCCACAAAATTACGCAGCGATTGAATGCCTCCAGAAGTTGCACAAGCTCCGATTGCAATTAAAACCCCAGATTCCTCCCGTATCTCTTGAATGCGTTTTTTCTCGTGTGGTGTGGAGACAGAGCCTTCCACCAGGGCGACATCATATGGTCCAGGTTGAATTTTGCTGGTGGCTTCCAAGAAATAGGCGATCTCTATTGCGCCGACCAGATCCAGAAGCTCATCTTCCAGGTTTAAAATTCCCAGCTGGCAGCCGTCGCAGGATGAAAATTTATGTACTGCTACCCTTGGTTTACTCATTAGAAATCCTCCACATCGAGATAAGGACCTATTTTTTCATAGCTGAAAACCGGGCCATCCTTGCAAACAAAATAAGGTCCGAGCTGACAATGGCCGCAGGAACCAAATCCGCATTTCATGTTCTTTTCCAAGGAGACAAAAATTCGGTTCCTGGGAACCCGGCGGGCGATGGCTTCATAAGCGGAGAAGTGAATCATGATTTCCGGTCCGCAGGTCATTAGAGCGCCTTTTTTTGGATCAATCCGCAGGTTGTAAAATAGCATGGGGACGACGCCTACCAACCCGGTCCAGCTATCATCGCAGGAATCCACGCAGATCATGAGTTCAATATCGGCTTTCTCCCAGTCATCAAATTCTTTGGTGAACTGCAGATCTTCCGGGGTCCGGGCGCCATAGATTAAAACCACTTTCCCGTAGTCTGCCCGATTGTCAATAATGTGGTAAATTGCCGGTCGCAGTGGGGGAAGACCAATTCCGCCGGCAGCGATGTAAATATCTTTTCCTTTTAAATCTTCCACGGGCCAACAGGATCCAAATGGTCCCCGCAGACCCAGTGTTCCGCCAATGCCCAGACGGTCAATAGCGTTGGTAACGTTGCCTGTCAACCTGATGGTGTGCCCAATGGCTTCTTTGTTCTTTGGATGAGAACTGATGGATATTGCTGCTTCTCCATATCCAGGGATGGTTAGCAAGTTAAACTGTCCTGGTTGAAACGAAAAGGTTTCCTGAACTTTGGGGTCAGTAAATTGCAGCCAGTAGGTGTTAACTCCCGGTGCTTCATTCTCGATTTTTACGATTTTTGCCCAATTGGGCAGCATGGGATCTGAGGTGCAGTCAGTGATAGGTTTTGTGGTAGTTAAAACGGTCATGAGGGCTCTCCTTCACGGATTGCGGCGATTTCTTCGAGATGGTTAATTTCTGCCGGGCACCAGGTGATGCAGCGGCCGCAACCCACACAGCCGGAGCTGCCGTATTGTTCGTACCAGCTGGCAAATTTGTGGGTTAACCACTGCCTGTAGCGTGCCCTGGTATTGGGACGGGTATTTCCGTGAGCCACATAGGTATAATCCGGATTAAAGCAGGAATCCCAGGCGCGCTCGCGGATGATGGTATCTCCTGGCAACTTGGTGACATCGGTAGCATCCCAGCAGAAACAGGTAGGACATACCTGGGTGCAGCTGCCGCAGCTTAAGCATCGTCCGGCAACATCATCCCAGTGGGGATGTTCCAGGTTGCTGAGTAGTTCTTTTTCTAATTTTTCCGGGTGGGGAAGATTGAGGTTGATTTCCTCCCGGGCAGCCTGTAGCGCATCAGCGGCTTCCTTGAGATATTTTTCATCAGCCGTTTTCCAGTCAAGACCGGTTAAAACCTTACTGCCAGTTTCTGAGCCAACTTCAATCAGGAAATGATCCTTAAGTTCAGTGAGCGAAAGGTCAAAGCCAGCTTCAGCTTTGGGTCCGGTTCCCATAGAGGTGCAGAAGCAAGTCTCGCAAGGTTCAGTGCAGTTGGCAGCCAGAATAAAGGCTTTTTCGCGTCGATCCCGATAAATTGGATCACAGCGGGAGCCTTCTAGGAATATCTTGTCCTGGATGCGAATCCCTGCCAGGTCACAAGGGCGGACGCCAATCAGGGCATAACACGGGGCTTCTTCCCCAGCGCTTGCCGTAGTCCAGTCCGGTGATTTGTCAGGATCCTGCTGGAAGATCATCAATTGCGCCCGAGGAGGAAAGAAATACTTCTTCCAGGACTGGGGTCCGGAGGTTACATCAAAATAATTATCCTTGCCATTGAGGGATAAGGTATATTTCCCCGGCTCTTCTTGGCTTGTATATCCTTTCGGCAAATCCGAAATACCTTGAATGGGACCTAAAATAACTGTGTGGTCCTTTACCCTAGGACCTTCCAGTTCATATTTTAGGTTTGAGAGGGATTTGAGAATGGCGTCCAGCTCAGGTTTTGAGATGACTACGGCCGCACCGATCTCAGGGGTTTGTTTAGGCATTGCTTCCTTCCTTGCTGGAGTGTGAGAAAATGTCTAGAAGTTGCAACCTGGTGATTAGTAATCTGCTGGCAGCCACGTTGGCAATCCTTTGCATAATAAGATAACCAAAAGAATGATTTTGTTCACATAAATTTTTCATTTCTAAGGCTGATATCTGGATCAGAATACTGGGCAGAACGGTCACTGCGCTGGCAGTTCGCTGGTGGACTACTCGGGTTACGCTGGACCAACCCAGCATTTCTGTAGGCTCAGCAGTATAGATCCTTGTTCTTCCTTTGCCCGGAACAGCGATCTCTACTGCGACCCTTCCTTTAAGAATAATGTAGAGAAAATCCTGTTTGTCCCCCTGGTGGAATAAATCCTCGACTGCGTCAACCTCAATAATACTTGAGATGTTCGCGAGTTTTACAAAATACTCTGGATTGAGCTCCTGAAACCAGGGAATGGTTTGTAAGGCGCTGATAAGTTCCTGTTCTGGGGTCATAGCATTCTCCTTTCCTGCCGCCAGTTAGTATGGGTGAAAGCAACGATCCGGGATAAAAATTATATTGGGATTCCACTTGAGAAATATTTCACATGAGATCCAATATTAATACTAATATAGAAATTGCTGATTTACAAGGCTAGATTCAACTCGTTAGATGCAACTTTGAAGGTTGGAAGAGGTAAGCTGGTGTAATATAAGCCTCTAGAGACCTACTAAGTCAAAGGAGCGCTTATGAACTACACACAGCTTACCCAATTTCAACGATATCAGATACACGCACTTTTGAAAAGTAGCCATAACCAGAATGAGATAGCAGAAACAATAGGAGTTCATAAATTTACCATCAGTCGGGAGTTGAAACGGAACCAAGGCCAACGAGGATATCGTCCAAAACAGGCTCATCGAAAAGCGATAAACAGACGCAAGCGGGACCACCTGCGTATTCAAACCCAGACTTGGGCCTGGATTGAGGAAAAGATTCGGGAAGATTGGAGTCCGGAGCAGATTTCTCTGTGGATGAGGAAGCATGAAAGTGTCAAAGTCAGTCATGAATGGATTTACCAATACATCTATGCTGACAAGAGAGCTGGAGGTGATCTTCACAAACGTCTGCGCTGCCAGAAAAAGCGCCGAAAACGGTACGGAAGCAACGAACGTCGAGGGAAAATAACCAATCAAGTGAGTATTACCCCAAGGGTATGCTATGCGATGAGCAGCGTCCAGCCCTTGTTGAGGAGAGAAAACGACTGGGGGATTGGGAAGCTGATACCATGATTGGCAAGAAGAGTCCTCATGCTTTAGTCACCCTGATTGAACGCAAGTCGCGCTTCACATTGTTGAAAAAGATCGATCGACGCACAGCTGCAGTTACTAAAAGGGCAATCATTCAAATGCTAGAGCCCTACAAAGCGAAGACACTGACCATCACCTGTGACAATGGGAAAGAATTTGCCGATCACCAGGATTTTGCCAAAGAATTAGATGCTGATGTATACTTTGCTCATGCTTTTGCCTCTTGGGAAAGGGGATCAAATGAAAATTCAAATGGGCTTTCCCGACAGTATTTCCCGAAAGGAAGTGATTTCTCCAAGATCACTGATCGGGAGACACAATTTGCTGAAAAGAGACTCAATACCAGGCCCAGAAAATGTTTGGATCTCAGAACACCTGAGATGGTGTTTTTCGAACTAAGTGATGTTGCACTTGAAACTTGAATCCAAGAAGTGTAAGGAATGTCATATTCCTTTGTTACAGACCAACTTGTATAAGCCAGAACATTTAAACCTTTCTGCCTTCGGCTCTTTAACGTTCCTCGTTTATGTTAAAATAATCACAGTTTATCCAAGTCACGACTTACTCCATGAATTGTACAAGCGAGGGTTTCCATGTCTGAAGTATCCAAGAATGATTACCTCTTCCGCCAGGAGATAGGGGAAATATCTCCTTTTGTTTCAGATCTGATTCGCTGGGAAAATGAGCGCCAGGCCCGAAAATTGATTTTTATTCCTTCTCAATCTTACGTACCTAAGGCGATCAGAGACGCCCTTGGCACCCGCTTTCAGAATTTATATGCCGAAGGATACCCACCGACCCAGATGACTCTTTCAACGGAAGAGCAATTAAAGGATGTCCCCTGGCAGCTCGCCAATTACCATAGATATGCAGACCGCCGTTTTTATAAAGGGAAAGAATATGTAAATTTCCTTGAATGCTTGGCGCAGAGGAAGGCTGCCCAGCTGTTTGCCCACGATGAACTTTCCGCAGATAATATATACGTTAATGTCCAATCGTTATCTGGGACGCCAGCAAATTTGGGTGTTTATTGGTCTCTGATGGATCCCGGAGATACATTTATGGGGTTGGATCTTTATCAAGGAGGACATCTCTCCCACGGGTCTGAATTTAACATTTCAGGGCAGCGCTACCGGGTGGTTTCCTACGGAGTGGATCCAAAAACTGAACGGCTGGACTATGATGCCATCCGGGATCTGGCACTGGCACATCGCCCAAAGATTATTGTGGCGGGTTATACCTCGTATCCCTGGGCGCCGGATTGGGCTAAATTCAGAGATATCGCAGACGAGATTGATGCTTATTTAATGGCAGATATATCCCATGTTGCCGGTATGGCAGCAGCCGGTATATATCCCAACCCGGTCGGTATTGCGGATGTGGTGACCTTCACTACCCATAAGACCATGATGGGCCCCAGGGGGGCGGTGATCATGACTACTGATGAAGATCTTGCCAGGGAAATAGATCTGGCAATATTCCCTGGAGAGCAGGGCGGACCTCATGTGAACAAGTTTGCTGCCATGGCACTCGCTTTTGAGATTGCTAGTACTGATAAATTTAAATCCATGCAGAAACAGATTGTTAGAAATGCCCAGGCATTAGCTGACGGCTTACAGGAGCGCGGATTCAGACTTGCCTACGGCGGCACAGATACTCACCTGCTTCTGCTGGATTTGAAATCCATTCCTACCGAATCCGCCGCACCTACAGGGATCGTTTCTCCGGTCTGGGCGGAACCTGCAGTAAGGATCATGGACTTGGCCGGTATGGTGGCTAACAAAAACACCATTCCCGGTGACCTGGAAACCTCGCTGGCAACCGGTATTCGGTTAGGTACTCCCTGGCTGACCCAGCGCGGGTTGGTTGAAGAGGACATGGATATCTTGGCAGGTTTAATTCATACACTATTATCAAACCTGAAACCATTTTCATACAATGGATTAATCGGAGTGCTGCCTCGAGCCAAAGTAGATTTGAATGTACTGGAGGAAGTAAAATTCGGAGTGGCAGAGGTGGCAGAAACGGCCGGGATTGATTTTGAAGTTGAAAAGAGCGGTTATCCCCATCATGTCACCAGAATCGAGGGATCCCTTGATAAAGTCCGCCAGATCAGGATAACAGGTTGGCGGGCCCGCCAACACCTTAACCAGGTTGTTACCTCGAACTTGATTTATCTTCAAATTGGAGGAAAAATTTCAACCGCTTTATTGGACAGAAAAGGGCTGCTGATTGATGAGGTTGAAATCACCAGGGAAGAGCCCGATGATTTTGGCAGAGACAAATTTGTTCTTTCTGTCAACCCAGAGAGAACTGATCGAGTTTTATCCTGGTTACGAGGGATAAGTGATGGATACACTTTGTTCGATGATGCTGATCTATACCGCAAAGTTGAAGGACCGTTGGTCGTGGAAGAAATTAAAGCAGAACAAAGTCGAAAAGAGCCTGGTACTGAAGTGGGAACCCCAGCAAAAGAGCTGTACCTGAAAGCACCGGAGCAATTTGATCTCACAAAACCTTATTTTATTGGACAGGATGCCTTGTTAAAAGAAGGGCCGAAATCCTCCCGGGAAAAATGGTTCTGGAAAGAGAAAGAACTAGTGCTGAAAAAGACTGAATTGAACCCTATTCATAAAAAATTGGGAGCGAGGCTGGTCCCCTTTGCAGGTTGGGAAATGCCAGTGCGGTATTCTTCCGTGATGGAAGAACACCGAGCTGTCAGGAAGGCTGCTGGATTGTTTGATGTCTCCCACATGGGTGTATTTGAGATTTCCGGACCCAATGCGACTTCTTTCCTGGATGCTGTTTTCTCAAATTATGCCGCCTGGCTTGAAGATGGTCAGTCCATGTATGGATATTTCCTGGAACCTGACGGTGGTGTTGTGGACGACGGCATCATCTACCGGATCCGATCGGACTATTATTATCTGGTAATTAATGCTTCAAATGAAGCGAAGGACTGGGATTGGTTAAATGCGGTTAATGAGGGCAGGGTGGTGATTGACCACAAACGTCCTTGGGTTCAGGTCGAGGCTCCGGCAGTCTTAAGAAACCTTAAAGATCCCAAAAACGGCAAAGACCAGAAGCGGGATATTGCCCTACAAGGACCGGCATCCATCAAAATCCTTCAGGCGATGACAGATAATCCGTTGTTGAAAACTGACTTGGCCCGCATTCGGAGAACTGAGTTGATCACCTGTGAACTGCGAGACATCCCTCTGGTGATTGCCCGAACCGGTTATACAGGCGAATCCTGGGGATTTGAAATCCTGGTGCATCCGGATAATATGGAAAAAATCTGGAACGTCATTTTGAAAGTGGGAGAACCTTATGGTGTTAAACCAGCTGGGCTAGCATGCAGAGATTCAACACGCATAGAAGCAGGTTTGCCATTATATGGACAAGAGTTGGCTGGACCATTATCCATCACCCCCGTGGAAGCCGGATTTCCTGGGTATATAAAGTACCATAAGCCCTTTTTTATTGGCAGGGACGCATTGTTAATCCAGGAAGGAAAACGTTCGCGTGAAATCATCCGTTTTCGCTGCAATAAAAAACGCTGCCGCAGGCCTAATACGGGTGATCCTGTCGTGGATGAAAGAGGTGTAGAAGTAGGCAAGGTAACCAGCTGTTCCATTGACAAGGAAGGTTTTCTGCTGGGTTTGGCGTTGGTTGATAAGCGTTGTAATATGCCCGAACTCCCACTTAGTGTGTTTCCCTTGCACGGAAAGTCTCTCCAGGAAGGATTAATCCAGGATAATAAAGTCGCTCTTCCGATCGATATCACGGTTATTACAAGATTCCCGGAAAAAAAGGATAAAAAACCGACCTGGATTACCGGAGAGGACTGAACAAAGTATAAAATCTGATCTGCCCTGCCAATCGCGAACCCCAGTCATGGTAAGATAGTTGCTGTTGAGTTCTTTTAGGCAGATGAACTTATTATTTCAGGAGGAAAGAATGGATCCTATTATTTTTACAATTCCCGGCACTAATTTTTCTTTGCATTGGTATGGTGTGATTATGGCGGTGGGCATTGTCCTGGCCGGGATGATTGCCGAATGGGGTGTCCGGCAGCGGGGGGAAGATGGTGACCAGGTCTGGGAACTGCTGATCTGGGGAGTTCCATTTGGCATTGTTGGCGCCAGGCTTTGGTACGTATTGAATGATATTCTAGGAGGGGGTCGGTATTACCTGGACAATCCAATAAGAATAATCAACCTGCCGGAAGGTGGGCTTCATTTTTACGGCGCTGTTTTGTTTGGTGCTCTGGGAGCCTATTTGTATGCAAAAAGAAGCAAGCTGGATTTCCGGCTATTCCTTGACGCTGCTGCTCCAGCCCTGCTGATTGGTCAGGCGTTGGTCAGACCGGCAAATTTTATCAACCAGGAATTGTATGGTCCTCCCACGGATTTACCCTGGGGAATAGCTATTGACGCGGCACACCGCATTGGGCCCTGGACTAATACTATTTTATATCCGGTAGAGAGCACCCGGTTCCATCCGGCTTTTGCCTATGAAATGCTGTGGAACTTTCTAGCTGCCGGCATCCTGTTATGGATTGCCTTGGAGTATAAAGAAAAAATCAAGCCGGCCTCCATTTTTGCCGGCTGGCTAGTTCTTGAAGGGTTTGGTAGGGAGATCATGGAGTTCTTTCGTCCCGATCAACCCCGGTTACCGGGTACAGATATCAGCTATTCCAGAATTGTTGCCGGGGTAATGATCCTGATCGGGATATTTTGGCTTTTGATTAAGTATGAGGTCATTAAACTTCCTTTTCTCAAACCGGGTCCGAATAAATATTCATTATCTCCCAAAACAGGGAAGAAAAAGAAGTCATAAACCCAAGCACTAAGCAGCCTTAGCTGTTAATGAAAAAGGAGCAGTCTCATTGGCTGCTCCTTTTTGGTGCACTTTTGTAATTTGTTAGGTTTCTAGGGACATATACAGTATCCTGCTGTCGTTGTCCCGGGGCTCCAGGTGCCGCCGGAAGCGATACATTGGTTTTTTGGTAAATCTCTGGTGCAAGGGATAGGGGTTGGGGGCACTGGTGGAGCTTTTCTGATTTCCAGTGATTCTTCATCCAGATCTTCACAGTCTAACAGGAATTTGGCTATCCAACCCGTAATCAGGGCTTCATCCTGGCCAAAGTAATACCCGGGTCGATCCGGTCCGGATTTTGCCAGAACTTCAAAAATATGACCTTTCAAAAATCCAGTAACTGTGGGGTAATCTGTACTACTTGGACCCATTCGTAAAAATGAGTCTCGATTTACGATACAGAAATTTCTAGCGGGCCCGGCCGCTGCGGGAAGGAACTGGTAATCCCAACCGAAGTTAACATCAACCAGGTCCTCATTCGGTTGAGGATTGATTTCGACCTGAGCTGGAACCGCACCTCGCACTGGATAGGTCCAACCACCGGGGATGAGAATGGTATCGTTGGGGGGTGCCAAGGCATTGATTTCAATGCAGTAAGTTCCAGCGAACAAGACTGGGAATAAATATTCACCATCCGCGTTGGTTATTGCTTCAGTCAGAGTCAAGCTTACTGGACAGGGTCCGGTACCCATCCTTAACTTCAGGCCTGCGATCCCCGGTTCTGACAGATCATAGATACCATCCGCTCCCAGACTACCTCCACCAATATCAACACATCCGGGAGGTGGAATGGCTGGAGGGGAATAGGGCACAGCACACAGATCATGCCATACAATTCCAGAAGCACTTGCGTTAGGAACTGGAAGCA
Source organism: uncultured Anaerolineales bacterium (assembly GCA_964532455.1). GTDB lineage: Bacteria > Chloroflexota > Anaerolineae > Anaerolineales > UBA11858 > B10-G9. Next base: position 47,577 of record CAZHHT010000003.1, on the reverse strand, counting down.
CATAGCGGTAGTTTATGTCCTCAAGAATGGTCCCTTCAGCGATAGCCAGGTCATAAGAGATAGGATCGAGGGTTTGCTGGATAGGTGAGGTTGCCAAGCAGTAATCTCCTGGATCGATATCGTAGATCTCGTAAAATCCAAAGCTATCTGATTCCACAGTGAGGATATCGACCGTGCTGGGACATGTTCCATCATTAAGAGTCAGAAGTGCACCTGAAACCGCACCTTCTCCGGGATCTCTTACCGAGTTGTCATTCTCATCGGTATAGGTCCAGCCGCGGATGATCCCTCTTGTACTCTCCATTTCCCGGGAACCACGGTCGCAAGCAGGTCCTTGCGGTCTGGATACGCCGTCTTGATCGTGTGCGATACATCGATCAGGATCCCCTGAATCGATCGCCGGACTACCTGGCGCCAGGCCGTGGCTTGGATATATTCCTAGATGGATTGCCAGCGGTTCCAGCAATGGATCTGTTGAGGGTAAATCATTCCACCCCGTGAAACCACAGGTCCCATCATTTTCAATGTTATGACCTTGAGAATCCAGCTGGATACCGGCGCAGTTCCCTCCCGGGTTATCTGCCAGGGCAGAACTGCGGATTTTAGTCTCCAGTCCACCATCAACCCGGATTCCTTCCGGGTTGTTTTCTGCCACGGTGATGAATTCCAACTGCAGGTTACCGGTGTTGTATATCCCGGCACCACCGGAGCCCCCAGGAGCGCTGTTTGTGCTGAAAGTGCTGTTGCGGACAAGCAGACCGCCACTGGGACCTACATTGTAAGTGCCTCCCCCGGCACCTCCTGTGGCGGTATTTTCGGTGAGACTGCTCTGGTAAAGATGGAGCATGCCTTGATCATTGTATACAGCTCCCCCCAGATCCGCGGTGTTGTTAAAAAACCAAGCTTTAGATAGGTAAGCCTCGCTGCTGGTCCAGTTGAAAAAACCACCCCCATTTCCGACTGCTTGATTTTCCTCAAAATAGAGATCACCTCCGCTGATAGTGCCGTTATTCCAAATTCCGCCGCCGTGTAAGCCAGCTTCATTCAGCCTGAATCCGCTACCGTCGATCATTAATTCTGCGTTGAGGTCATTCCAGATCCCTCCGCCATGGTAATCAGCTTCATTTCCAATAAATTGACTATTTTCAATTGTAAGTAGGGCGTTTTCATAATTGTAGATCGCCCCGCCATACCCTGCGGTATTTGCCAGGAATTGTGCTCCAAGGATCGTGAGCTCTCCGGTATTAAAGATACATCCACCCATGGCATCCCCCATACCACCGGGAGGGATTTCCACGCTGTTGTAATTGCAGGTAAAGGAACTTAACGTGAGCACACCCTCATTGATCAACCCTCCCCCAAAAATAGCCGATCCATCTGCTAACCAGATATGATCAAAAGTCACTGTTGCCCCTGGGTGGATATGAAATGCTCTTTCTATGTTGCCATGAACCGAAGGGGGGGGAGGGTTCCAACGATTGTGAGATCTCCTGTGATATCCAGGTCGCCGGTTTCACCCGCGTCTTCATCAATACCGGGGATGGTCAGGTTATACCCGCCAACAGGTAACGTTATTGTATGTGGTCCCGGACAGGCATTGGCATTTAATACTGCTTCTCGGAGGGAACAGTCTAAACCGCTGCACACCCAGTCATTAGTGTCTTCTTCTTTTGTAACAGTATAGTTAACGACACAGTTAGGGGTTGGGGTGCAGGCTGAGAATAGTAACAGGAGAGACCCCAATAATAAAAGTAACCACCACTTAGACTGAGGTTTCATCTTATAGCCTCCTTTGGCTTTCAGAAATTAACTTCAACGGTGACCCGGTTTTAGAAACTTTTATTGATTCTTTACGTATAAAATAAGAGAAGAGAGTAGATATTAACTTCATTTTACCAAACTTCTTTATGGTACATTATTTTTTAATAATTTATTGACTGGTTTGTAATATGATTGCTTGGAAAGCAGCGGGGCATGTTACGATAAGTATAGTTTTTAATCCCATTTACTTCTGCTATTTTAGATCAAAGGAGAGCAGTAATGAATAAAGAAAGACGCACCAGTATTATCGGGGGCGCATTATTGATCATAGTAGGCGGGATATTGTTTGCCGCCCAAATCCTGCCGGATTTTTTACCCAATATCTGGGATATTATTTCCTGGCCCTGGGCAATCATTGGTGTTGGATTGTTTCTGTTTGCACTGGGTGCAGCCCTGGGTGAACCTGGATTGGCTGTACCAGCAATCATCGTCGGCGGAATTGGCGGGATCCTGGCTTACCAGGATTACACTGGTCTTTGGGAAAGCTGGTCTTATCTGTGGACTTTAATTCCTGGTTTTGTTGGTTCCGGCATTGTGATGATGAATTTCCTGGGAGGAAAAGGGAAAGATTCTTTTAAAGATGGCGGCACATTGATCCTGATCAGCCTTATGCTGCTGGCAGTGTTCGGGTCATTTTTTGGTGCCATCGGAAAGGGTGGTAAATACTGGCCCGTGCTGTTGATCCTGTTGGGATTGGTCCTGATGGGAAGAACCTTATTCAGAAAAAAATAAAATCGTTCTCCAATTTGAACGGTTGGGTGGAGGAAATATCTATGCGTACCAATCGGATGTTCTGGGCAATCTTGCTGGTTGGGCTGGGGTTTTTATTCCTTGCTAATAACCTGGGATTGATGAATGTTAATGTCTGGGGGTTGCTTTGGCCGGCATTCTTAATCCTGCTGGGAATCTCGTTCCTGCTGGGAAACGCACGGGGTTCGGTAGAAATGGTTCTCGAAGAGGGATCCATCGATCTGGAAGGCGCTGAAAGAGCCACCGTGACGGTTAAACATGGCGCGGGAAAACTTACAGTAAACGGCAGCGCTGAGAGCGGTAAGCTGGCTTCTGGATTGTTTGCCAACGGGTTGGATGCCCGTGTTAAGCGCGATGGAAATCAGCTTAATGTAACAATGCAGCCTCATAGACTGGTTTACCCGGATGTGTTGTTTCCCTGGAATTGGATCACCGGGAAGGGTTTTCAGTGGGATTTTGGTTTCACAAAAGATATCCCCCTTAACCTGGTATTTGAAACCGGAGCAGTTGATGCTCATCTGGACCTGGCAGACCTGCAGGTTAAGGACCTGCTGCTGAAAACAGGTGCCAGTTCGACTAATCTCACACTTCCTGCCGCGGCGGGTTTAACTCATATAAAAGTTGAGGCTGGAGCAGCCGCAGTGATCATCCGGGTACCGGAAGGTGTCGCGGCGCGGATAGAAACTGAGGTTGGATTAACTACCGTATCAGTAAACCAAAGCCGTTTTCCGAAATTAAACGGGTACTATCAGTCTGCAGATTATGAAAGCGCTGAAAACAAGGCAGATATCCGGATTGAAACCGGATTGGGATCCATTGAGATCCTTTAGTGGCTGTTTCAACGAGAAAACTAATTGAAAAGAGCTAGAATTATTGAGCGGGAGATGAAACTCACAAAACACCAGGATATCAGTCTGGTGGATGGATCGAGTACAGATTCGAATCCAGGTGAAATTAAAGTTGTTCCCCAATCCCGAGTAGTTCAGTTGGCAAGCATTTTCTTTATGGGCGCTAAAATAAAGGGATAAAATAAATCAGAAAAATTTGAATTCATTTCTTGTGAGGAGTTAACTCATGGTTGAAGTCATAGAAGAACCCAGATGTGCAAATTGCCCTTTGCGGAAAAAAGCAGAAAATAAACCAAACTCACTAATGGGCAGATTCTGGCATTGGCATACAAACTGGTGCCCGGGCTGGAAAGCGTACCAGGATTACCTGACAAAACAGCAAGAATAAGGGAAAAGGTCCAAAAGACGGGAAGACCAGGGCTGATCTGGTCTTCTTTGTTTTTTAATTTCGATGATTTTCGGACCAATTATTGCACATAATGAATCATAATTCCAACAATATTTGTTGATTTTGCATTTTATTGATTCATACATTTAATTAACGCCAGCTTGTTATAATATTTTCAGTGAAATGCACGATTTATGAGGTTAACAGTTTTTTCCTCCCGGTAATACTCAAACAATGCAATCGGGAAGGTAAAATGCTTGAAACAATATATCAATAACAATTGACCAAGGATGGTGTTTAAATGATGCGATTTGACCGTTTTACGGAACGGGCACAGGAAGCAGCCCAACGCGCTGCTGAGATCATCCAGCGTTATGGGCACAACCAGATAGATACAGAACACATTCTTCTGGCTTTGATTGAGCAGCCGGAAGGTGCGATTTCACAAGTATTACAGAATCTTAATATCCAACCTGCCGATTTAAGTGAGCGGCTGGATATTATTCTGAAAAATACCCAAAAAGCGAGTATATTCGGCAACCGAGGTGCAGGCCAGGTATTTATTACACCCCGCGTTAAACGAATTGTGGATGTGGCCAATCAAGAAGCCAATCGTTTAAAAGATGAGTTTATCTCTACAGAACACCTCTTCTTAGCAATTTTGGATGAAAAAAACACCCCGGCAGCTCGTTTGTTGAGTGATGAGGGAGTGACAAAAGACCGGGTCTATCAGTCGATTAATCAGATTAGGGGCGGTCAGAGAGTAACAGATCCAAAAGCCGAGAGCCGCTATAAAGCACTGGAAAAATTCTCCCGCGACTTAACTAAATTAGCCCGGGAAGGTAAACTTGATCCGGTGATTGGACGTGATGCAGAAATCCTGCGTGTGATCCAAATCCTATCCCGCAGAACAAAAAATAACCCGGTGATAATTGGGGAAGCGGGAGTGGGAAAAACCGCCATCGTGGAAGGTTTAGCTCAAAAGATCGCTGCCAATGACGTGCCGGAAATCCTTTCCGGGAAACGGGTTGTGTCGCTCGATTTGGGCGCAATGATTGCTGGGTCCCGTTTCCGGGGTGAATTTGAGGAGCGGTTGAAAGCTGCCATTGATGATGTAAAAAAAGCAGAAGGGGAAGTGATACTCTTTATCGATGAGCTCCACACTGTGGTAGGCGCTGGTGCTGCCCAGGGTGCGATGGATGCTTCAAATATGCTGAAACCGGCTCTGGCCCGCGGTGAGCTCAGGTGTGTAGGGGCGACAACTTTGGATGAATATCATAAATATATTGAAAAGGACAGCGCCCTGGAAAGGCGGTTTGCTCCGGTATTCATTGAAGAACCCTCAGTTGAAGAAACGATCCAGATGCTGGAAGGATTAAGAGACCGCTACGAGGCTCATCATAAAGTCCGTTTTTCTGATGAAGCCCTGCGGACGGCTGCAACTTTGGCTGACCGTTATGTCACAGACCGTCATTTACCGGATAAAGCCATTGACCTGATGGATGAAGCAGCGGCCAAGTTACGAGTTGCCCTATACTCTCTACCTCAAGAGCTGAAGGAAAAACAGACTGAAATTGAGCACCTTAAAAACGAGGAAGAGGTTGCCGGTCAGGAAAGAGATTACGAGAGAGCTGCTACCATGCAGACTCAGCGCGTTCGTTTGGAAGATGAATTTTTTAATGAGCGTGAAGCTTGGGAAGCAGAACATGAATTAGATGAAGTAGTGGATGAAAGTGATGTGGCTGAGGTAGTTTCCCAATGGACCGGCATCCCTATGACCCAGATGCTGGAAGCTGAAGCTGACAAACTGCTGCATATGGAAGAAAGACTTCACGAACGGATTATCGGCCAGGATGAAGCAATCACGGTTATTTCGGATGCAATCCGCCGCGCCAGATCAGGCCTGAAAGATCCCAAACGTCCTATTGGATCCTTTATCTTTGTTGGACCGTCCGGTGTTGGAAAGACTGAATTAGCTAAAGCGTTGGCTGAGTTTATGTTTGATGATGAGGATGCTCTTTTGCGTCTGGACATGAGTGAATATCGGGAACAGCATACAGCCTCCCGGTTATTTGGCGCTCCTCCTGGTTATGTCGGTTATGAAGAAGGCGGACAGCTGACCGAAGCAGTCCGCAGACGGCCGTACCGGGTGATCCTGTTTGATGAAATTGAAAAAGCCCATCCGGAAGTCTGGAATGCACTGCTGCAGATCCTGGATAATGGTCGGCTGACGGATGGTCAGGGGCGGCAGGTTGATTTCCGCAATACCGTCCTGATTATGACCAGCAACCTGGGAACAGAATATGCCAGCCGTTCTGGCAGCTTGGGTTTCATTGACAGTGCTGCTAGCGATAAAGACATCGAAGCCAGAGGTAAAATCGACAAAGCGCTGAAGGATGCGTTCCGTCCGGAATTTCTGAACCGGATTGATGAGATAATACTCTTCTCTCCGCTGACCAGGGAACAGATGGTGAAAATCGTTGACCTGCAGCTGAAAGATGTTGAACAGAGGCTGGCTGATAATGGATTGGATGTCTCCTTGACCAAGAAAGCCCGCGCGTGGCTGGCCGAACATGGCTACTCTCCTGATTTTGGAGCCAGACCATTAACCCGGGCACTCCAAAAATATATTGAGAGTCCCCTTTCTAAGAAATTATTGGAAGGAAAGTACAAACAAGGTGGTGTCATAGTCGTCAATATTGACCCGGAAGATGAGAGTCAACTGATCTTTAAGGATAAGAAATCTTAATATAAAATTTTTTCTCACTGATCACTCTTGAGAAAACCATCGATCCGTAATCCTCCAAGGATTGCGGATTGTATGATTAAAAGGCAATGGATGCCTCTAAGGCATCCGGCATGTTGTCATTCTGATTAATATGCGCTACACTCATATAATAGCCCAGAAAATTCCGACTTACATTCAGGACGCTCTATGTTATTTAAAGATACAGTCTTTATCGGCATTGACCCTCCTTCCAGTGAGAAATCAGTTACTTATGCGGCGCTGGATCAGGATTTAAACCTGATCGCAATGTCCAGGGCTGATATCAGCGCAGTCTCCGCGTTTGCTGGAGGGCAAAAAGCAGCTTTTATCGCGGTTAACGCTCCCAGAAGGCTGAATCAGGGATTAATGAAAAAAGAGTCGATCCGCAATTCTCTTTCTCCCCAACCCAATCCCGGCCGCTGGACAGCTTTTCGTTTGGCTGAATATACCCTTTTCCAAAAAAATATCCGCATCCCTAATACGCCGGAAGACCTGGACTCCTGCCCAGGCTGGATGAGGAATGGATTCACGCTTTACCACAACTTAATAGAATTCGGATATCGAGATTTTCCGCTGAAAAAACATGAACAGCAGATGCTGGAGGTGTATCCTCATGCTGCTTATACCGTTTTATTAAAAAGGATTCCCTTTCTTAAAAAGACGCTGGAAGGACGGCTCCAGCGTCAGCTGATCCTTCATTCCCTATCAGTTGACGTTCCTGATCCGATGCGTATTTTTGAGGAATTTACCCGCTACAAGATCCTGCAGGGGCAGCTGCCTTTGGAAGGATTATTATCTGTAGAAGAATTAGAGGCTTTAATTGCAGCCTATACCGCCTGGAAAGCAGCCGTTGAACCGGATGAGATCACCCGGGTGGGGGATCCAAAAGAAGGTGAAATTATTCTGCCAGGTACAGACCTAAAACTGAAATACTACTGACAAGTACCCAATAGGAGATGAGTATTTTTCATCTGTTTATTTAATTAATCTGAACCTTTAGAAAAGCGAGTGTGCAAATGGATCAACCAAAAGTGATTTTCATTATAAATCCTAATGCAAATATGGGCCAGGCCTGGAGACAAGCAGCGGATTTACGACCAATTATGCAGGAGTTTGGAGTGGCAGATTGGACTGGTTCTGTCTATCCAACTCATGCTATAGAGCTTACTTACAAAGCTGTTGAGAATGGGTATGATCTGATTATCGCTGGCGGTGGGGACGGAACAGTTCATGAGGTTGTTAACGCGCTTATGTCTTTCCCGGAAGAACGCAGGCCTGCTTTGGGCGTTGTCCCTCTTGGATCCGGCAATGACTTTTCATATTCGATAGGCATGGAACCGGAACCATGGAAAGCCTTAAGGCAAATTTTTAACGGTCAGGAAAAGAGGATTGATATCGGGGAAATTGAGGACGATTCCGGCCGGACGGAATATTTCGATAATACAATCGGCATTGGTTTCGATGCGATTGTGACAATTCACTCCCATAAAATGCCAATCCTTCGTGGATATCCGATGTATATTGCAGCAGTGTTAAAAACTATTTTCTTCAATCATCATCCAATCGGGATGAACATAACCGTCGATGATCAAAAAGAATGGCAGGATAGTCTGATGATGCTTGTCCTGTGCAACGGGGGCAGGGAGGGAGGCGGTTTCATGATTTACCCGCCTGCGGATTTGGCGGATGGAATGTTTAATTTTGTAGCAGTTCAAGAAGTATCCCGTTTGGTTTTGCTTCGTTTGGTGCCTGCATTTATGCAAGGGTCTCACTTAACTCACTCCAAAATTGTATCAGGTGATTTTAATAAGATCAGCATCCAGGCAGATCAACCTCTTTTTATCCATTTGGATGGGGAAATCTTTTCAGGATTTTCCAGCGATGTAAGAAATGTCAAAGTGAAACTTCATCGCAACGCGATCCGCGTTCTTTCCTGAGTGAATCATTCATGCCGGATTTGAGAAGCAGTCTTTCTAGGATGGATTTTAACCAGCTCAAAATTGTGGCGGAAAAATGGAGACTGCCATTTTCTGCGCCTGATGCCCGGGAGGGGGTTAACCAGCTGGTTGATCACTTGCTGGACTTTGGGGCCCTGCAAGAGATCCTGGAGACCCTCACTTCTCCGGAGAAAGAAGCGCTGCTGTGGTTGGATTCACTGGATGGGAAAGATCCCTGGCCTCACTTTACCCGCCGGTTTGGTGAAGTCCGGGAAATGGGTGCAGGACGGGTTGACAGGGAAAGGCCGGATAGGGATCCAATCTCGCCAGCAGAAGGATTATGGTATCGGGCGCTGGTTGCCAGGGGGTTTTTTGAAACGGATTCAGGTCCCCTGGAATTTGCCTATATTCCTGAAGATATCAGGGGCTTGATGATGGTTGTTTTAAACCCAGAGAATTCTTCTCAGTCTCGGGAGTTCATTTGCCGCAAAGCTGTCCCACGAGAAAGGAAACACCAGTTGCTTGCTTCTGATATTTGTCTGGATCATACCTGTACCCTTTTATCTGGGTGGAGGATGAACCTGGATCCGGATATTCATTTACCTGGTGTATCTCAGAATGAAGTGGATTTTTACCGGACACTATTTTCAAACATGAGCCTACTGGCAGATAACGGAACCCCTGCCCCGGAGAAAATCAGGAATTTCTTTGATAAACAACTGGAGGAAAGATTTTTACTGCTCTGGCAGTCCTGGCGGACAAGTGATACCCATCAAGATCTTTCTCTGACTCCGGATATCCAGATTGAGAGAATATTGGAATTGAATCCTGGACGCGTTCGGGAATTGGTGATTCGTTTATTAAAGGATCTTGATCCGGAGACCTGGTGGAGCATTGAATCGTTTATCTCCCAGGTTAAAGAGAAGTACCCGGATTTTCAGCGCATAGGGGGAGAATATGATTCCTGGTATATCAAGAGTAAATCAACAGGAGAATACTTAAGAGGGTTTAATCACTGGGATGATGTAGAAGGGGAATTATTAAAATACTTGCTTGCAGGTCCAATGCATTGGCTGGGGCTGCTGGATCTGGGATTGATTGAGGAAGAGGGTCAACCAGCAGCATTTCGATTTTCCGCTTACGCTGGCAATTTGATAAATAACCAAGTACCGAGTTTAACTGGCAGAAACACCGAGAAAGTTCAAATCCGCTCCAAAGGGGAAATCAGGATGACAACGAATGTTCCTCATAATATCCGCTACCAGGTTTCTAGATTCTGTGAATGGTATCCTGTCAAAGCAGAAGCTTATCTATATGCAATATCGCCGGCTTCCCTGAGCAGGGCAGAAAAGCAAGGACTGCGGGTGGCGCATTTATTGTCTCTACTAATGAATTATGCTGAAGCTATACCACCGAATATTCTTGCAGCCCTGGAGAGGTGGGAGAAACAGGGAGTGCAGTCTTCCATTGCTCAAAAAACCATCTTGAGATTGGGTTCCCCGGCTGTGCTGAAGTCACTTAAAAAATCGAAAGCCAGCCGGTATATCCTGGAGCAGCTCGGTCCCACGGTAGTTATCATCCGGGAAGGCAGTGAAGATAAAGTTGCAGAAGCTCTGGTTGAATTGGGATTCTTTTCGGAGATTGAGGATTAGACAGGTTCCCAAACCTGATATATGCTTAAATCCCCCTCTCTTCCATCAGAGAAAAATGATTCTTTAATCCTGAAACCGGATTCATCTGCCAAGAAGGATAGTTCATCGGGGAAGAAATGATGTACATATCGGGTACCCATCCCACCGCGTCTCCAATCAAGAAGGTAATCTCCCTCATCAAGGTCTGTTTCAGAGAAGCCAGCTTCTCTCCAGGGGATGATTCTTCGCTGAAGCCGAGGACTTCTTAAGAACTGCCAGTTAGAATGATAGAAGCATCCCTGATCACAAATATGCCGGCGAATATTCTTGCACATATTTATTCGTCCTTCCTGGCCCGGGACATGATGGAGGACGGCAAACGATAAAATAATATCAAATGGGGTTTTTGGAAGCAAACCAGACCAGGATGGCTTTGAAAGGTCCAGCTCCAAAAACTCCGCCGGGAAATCAGCAGGAATTCCATGACCTGCTTTTTGAAGCAATTTGGAACTGAAATCTGTTCCGAGGTAAGAGCAGGAAAAACCTTTCCTGGCTAATTCGCGGGCAAGTTCACCATTGCCGCAACCTAAGTCCAAGATGCTGCTCTCTGGCTGAAAGCGGTTAACTAAGCTCAGAACACCCGGTTGAAGTCGCTGCCTGGTTTCAGAAAAATCTTCAGCGAAGCTTTGGTAAAATTGATAATTAAGGGAAAGAATTCTACTGGCTGTCTCAGGTTTCATGGTTCTATTATACGATATGGTTATGGCAGCCCAGCCAGTCTCAATCGTTACCTAATCCCCGTTACTGGTAAAAAATGATATGACTACTAAAAAGAAAAAGGAAAATTCCCCAGAACTGTCTGCCTATAGTGAAGCTGAACTCTATTTGGCTGAGCTTACATTAAGGGATATCGAAGCTGGGAAAGATGTATTCAAGGCAATCCGGAGTCATCCGTTGCCGGGCGGAGCTGGGTTTTTAAGCAAACATACCCTGATCACTTCCTATCGGAATCAAGTAAGAGATGGCACCCGCCAGCATGACCGTGATTTACTGAAAAAGATCCGACTTAAACCCATGCGGACATTATCCGGGGTTACGACAGTAACAGTGCTCACCAAGCCTTATCCCTGTCCGGGACAGTGTATCTTTTGTCCAGATTACGAAGAAATGCCGGTGAGTTACCTGCCCGATGAGCCAGGGGCGATGCGGGCCCTTTTCCATCATTACGACCCTTTTTCGCAGGTCTCCTCTCGAATTGAAGCGCTTCACGAAATTGGTCATCCGACCGATAAAATTGAACTTCTGGTTCTGGGTGGTTCCTGGACTGCCTATGAGGATGATTACCAGACCTGGTTTATCAAACGCTGCTTTGATGCTATGAATGGAGTTGAGTCTGAGACTCTTGAACAGGCTCAGGATATAAATGAACAAACGCGGCACAAGAATGTTGGATTAGTATTGGAAACCCGACCGGATTTAATCACATTGGCGGAACTCTCCCGGATGAGGCAATTAGGTGTCACAAAAGTCCAGCTGGGTATCCAGAGCCTTGATAATCACATCCTGGAATTGAATCAAAGGGGACATACCGTTGAAGAAGCAATGAGTGGTGTAGCTTTACTGCGGGCAGCCGGTTTCAAAATAGTTTTGCATTGGATGCCCAATTTACTGGGTGCGACAATAGACTCTGACCGGAGAGATTTTGCCCGGTTGTGGCAAGATTTTGCCCCGGATGAAATAAAGATTTATCCCACGCAGCTGCTTAAAAATACGCAACTGTACGATATCTGGAAAGCGGGGGAATATACTCCCTATTCAACGGAAGAATTAATTCAGCTAATAGCTGATATTAAAACTACTATTCCCCGTTATTGCCGTGTTAACCGGGTGGTGCGTGATATTCCTTCCCAGAATGTTGTGGAAGGAAACAAACGCACCAGTTTGCGCCAGGATATCCAGCTTGAGTTAAGCCGCCGGGGTGAGAAATGTCAATGTATCCGCTGCCGGGAAATCCGGGGGCAGGAAATTGACATCAATAGCCTGGAATTGAATGACCAGATTTATTATTGTAATGGATGTGAAGAACATTTCCTCTCCTACGATACACCGGATGATCACCTGGCAGGCTTTTTGAGGTTATCCCTTCCCGGGCCAGATGTCGTTGATACCGGAATAAAAGACCTTGAGCAAGCGGCGATTATCAGGGAAGTTCATATATATGGGGAATCTATCCCTGTTGGGCAGGAAAGGGAAGGAGCTGCCCAGCATGTAGGTCTAGGAACATCACTGCTGATAGATGGAGAAAAGATTGCTGCCGAAAAGGGTTTCCAGAAAATCGCAGTTATTTCTGCCGTGGGTACCCGCCGGTATTATCTTGACCGCGGGTATCAACGAGGGGATCTTTATTTAGTAAAGCAGTTAGAGGTGTGAATGGATGCTGTTCTGAGTCAATTTAAGGGAATACTTATTATCCTCTTCAAGGTGGGAAAAAGTCTATAGGTACAGGAAAAGCTTGTGATTGAAAAAGGATTAATATTCTTATTTGGAGGGCTGACTGGGCTCCTGGTCATGTTTTTATTCCGGAGGCGTTCTGGCATTTCAAGTGGGGAGACTCAACTGGATGAGGAAATTTCCCAAAACGCAGATAAAAAAACTAATCTGCAGGGGGCAACCAGCCCAAACACCAGTCCTGATGAGAAAATAAGCATCTCAGCTGCCAGTCTGCAAATTCTATACGATCTTGACAAATCGCTGGGCTCCACATTGGATATTTATACAATCATTGATCAAGCCTTATCCTCGGCAATCTCGATCACGGAAAGTAAAAAAGCGGATTATTTCCGGTACCAGGCTGAGGATAATACCCTTAACTTGGTCAGATCGATTGGACGCGAATTAAATGAAATTGAAGAGATAAATAATAACCTCACCCGGGGGGAGGTTAAGACTCATTTGAAGTGGGTGCTGGAACATAAAAAAAGCATCCTGATATCAAAGGCCGGAAAGGATCCCTTCTGGGAGCAAAATGATAGTTCAAAGGATCAAATATCATCCATTCTTACTGTTCCGGTATTAATCGGGCAGGACTTGGATGGCATGATTTCCCTTTTGCATACAGACCGGGATAATTATTCCCGCGAGCAGAAGGATTTACTGACGGCAATAGCTCATCAGGTCGGTTTGGCAATAAATAATGCCCAGCGATTTGTAGAAGTGGCATTTTTATTAAATTCATTAAAGGCAAAACAGGAATTACAGGATAAATTATTTGAACATATACCTGTGGGTGTGCTTTTGTTGGATAATCGATTTAATATTCTGTCGGGAAATCAACAGGGATTAGATTTAGTAAATATTCTTCAACCTGACTTTAACCGGATTTCAATTTCCAGGCTTGGTGAAATAACGATCAATGAATTGGTTGATCGTTCTAAAGAACTTCTTCCCGTTGAACTTAGAAAAGATGAAAATGCTCCAGAGATCTTTGAGGTTCAATTACGGAGTGCTCAAACGATCGAGGGGCAGTACTGGATTTTAATGATTTCCGATGTTACAGAGGAACGAGGGATAAAGAGCCGGATTCGAATCCAGGAAAGGTTGGCAACCCTGGGCCAGTTTGCTGCTGGCATCACGCATGATTTTAATAATATTTTATCTGCCATTCTAGTTTATTCAGATATGATTATTCGTGATTCTCAACTCTCGGAGCAGAATAGATCAAGAATGAATGCCATCAAGGAACAATCAAAACGAGCAACTGATTTGATTAGCCGGATCCTGGATTTCAGCAGGAATCAGCCGGTGGAACAAAAATCTTTTGATTTAATTCCGTTTTTGAAGGAAACCCGCGAGCTGTTGACCCAGGTTTTTCCTGAAGATATACAGATCCGATTGCAGATCAGCCCAACATTGGAGATTCTTCCAATCCTGGGTGATCCTGCCCGGTTGCAGCAAATGATCATGAACTTGGCCCTGAACAGCCGGGATGCAATGACCAAGGGCGGGTTAGTAGAAATTTTGGTTGAACCTGTTGATATTACCAACAACAATAGTACGAAATTCCCCGGGATGGAACCAGGAAGATGGGTTTTAATTCAGGTTAAGGATAATGGAATTGGGATTGCCCCTCAAGATCAAGCCAGGATATTTGAACCATTTTTCACCACCAAGTCCGCCCAAGGCGGAACAGGCTTGGGATTGGCGCAGGTGTATGGGATTGTAAAACAACACCAAGGATTTATTGACTTAAAGAGTGCTCCAGAAAGGGGAACAACTTTCAATATTTACTTGCCATTATTCTCGGGGGAGGTCGAAAAAACCCTAGAGGCGCAGCCGGAAGTGAAATTGGATGGTAAAGGGGAATTGCTCCTGATCGTTGAAGATGATGAAAGTTTGAAAGAAGCTTTGTGGAATCTATTTGAGGATCATGAATTCCAGGTACTCCAGGCAGCAAACGGGGAACGAGGATTTGATATTATAAAGCAGATTGGGGAAAGAATTCCCCTGGTGATATCGGATGTAGTAATGCCAAAGATGGGGGGAGTGGAACTGTATCAGAAAACCCGGAAAAGCTATCCGGAGAAGAAGTTTATATTTATCACCGGGCATCCATCAAAAATCATAGACGGGGCAATAGATCAGGATCCGTATACCCGGCTGCTTCAAAAACCGTTCTCGATGACTGATATCCTGATTCTAGTTCAGGAAATAAGAGAAGCAGACGAACTCAATTCTAAGTAGTAGATGATAAGAAGAAAACTATAAGATCAGTATTCTATTTCACTGATGATATTCAGTTTGTCAAAGTTGTGTTTTGCGTTGATCCATCTGACAGTGCCGGTTCTCCCGCGGATGACCAAACTCTCGGTTTCACCTCCATGTCCGGTATACCTCACACCGCCGAGTAATTCTCCATCGGTTATCCCAGTTGCAGCGAAGAACACATCATTTGAGGATACCATGTCATCCATCGTGATAACTTTGTCGAGGGAATAACCCATTTTTAGCCCCAGTTTTTCTTCTTCTTCGTTTCTGATAAAAAGTTTTCCCTGCAGTTCTCCCCCCATAGCTCTGATAGCACAGGCTGCCAGGACACCTTCCGGTGTTCCCCCTATACCAAGTAGGGCGTCAATGCCTGATTCCGGCAGGCAGGTCATGAGGGCACCGGCAACATCTCCATCAGGGATTAACCTGATCCGAGCGCCAATCTCTCGAACTTCCCGGATGAGCTCATCATGCCTTGGCCGCTGAAGTATTATCACAGTCAGGTCATTGATGGATTTATTCTCCGAAAGCGCAATCTTTTCCAAATTTTCCCGCAAGGGTGCCTCGATATTTATAAGTCCTTTTGCCTTGGGACCAACAGCAATTTTATTCATATAGACAAAAGGGCCGGGGTTAAACATGGTTCCCCGGGGAGCAATTGCCACGGTAGCGATTGAATTCAGAAATCCATTTGCAAGCGGCCTAGTACCGTCGATGGGATCTACTGCGAGATCTACCAGGGGCGGTTTTCCTGTTCCAACCTTTTCCCCATTGAATAACATGGGCGCTTCATCTTTTTCACCTTCTCCGATCACAATCAAGGCATCCATATCAATGGAATTAAGCACCAGGCGCATGGCGTCCACTGCGGCTTTATCAGCAACTTCCTTTTCTCCACGCCCCATTAATCGTCCTGCTGATAAGGCGGCTGCTTCAGTTACCCGGACGAGTTCTAAGGCCAGGTTTCTAGTTGGTTTTTGGGAGTCCATAGTCACCTCACTAAAGGAATATGTGAAGAATTAAGTAATAACCGATTGGTGCTGCCCAAAACTGGGAGTCAAGCTTGTCGAATACACCACCATGCCCGGGAAGAAGGTCGCCAGAATCTTTGCTGGAAGCCTGCCTTTTTATCATGCTCTCGGTTAAATCGCCCAGAGGTATGGCAGCGCTGATGATTAACGCTAAAAATGCTGCTTCTAAGAGAGTAATATCTATCCCGGCACTAAAAACCTGTTGATAAAGATAAGATAAGCCAATCCCGCTCAAAACTCCAACCAGGATTCCGCCAAAATATCCCTCCCAGGTTTTATGGGGACTGGTTCTAGCAGCAAGTTTATGTTTCCCGAAATGTGTTCCGATCAAATATGCTCCACTGTCAGCAAACCAGACTATTGGCAGGACAAGGAAAGTCCACCACTTGCCGTTTGGGAGCATCCGGAGAGAAATTAGATAAGATCCCAAAAATCCGATGTAAAGAAAAATACTGAGGGTAGCGCCAAAATCTGCTGCCGGATTCCCGATGTTGCGTTCATGCTGGAGAACATAATAGGCTGCTGTCCCAAGTAAAAAAAGTGTCAAGAGGATTGAGTTGTAGGAAAAATTGAAAAAAAACCGGCTCAAAGCTAGCAGAATTACCCCTGCTAATACCAGCAGCACTGCTGGTTTAAGGTTGATAATCCTCAATAACTTTATATACTCCCAGGCTGTGGCGACCAGCAGGACAGTGATTAGACCCAGATAAAAATATCCGCCTAAGTGGATAAAAAATAATGCGAGCGGAGTGATAATAACGGCGACAATTGTTCGTTGGCGCATAATTGGTTATTTTTCCTTGCCTTGTTTTACTTTTCCGTATCGCCGGTCCCGCTCATTATAAGCCACCAACGCCTGATAGAGTTCATTTCTATTAAAATCAGGCCAATATGTGGGGGTGAAATACCATTCAGCATATGCATTTTGCCAGATTAGGAAGTTACTGCACCGGAATTCCCCAGAAGTGCGGATGACCAAATCTGGATCGGGGCTTTCGGCTGTGTAAAGATACTTCGCAAATTGATTATCATCAAGATCGTCAACATTAACACCGTTGGCGACTATTTGTTTTACTGCCTGGAGAATTTCATCTCTCCCGCCGTAATTGAAAGCCACATTCAGAATAAGAGTCTGATTGTCTTTTGTGAGCTCGATGGCTTCACGAACTTTTTTCTGTAATTCCTTGCCAATCCCGTCCAATCGCCCTATATGCCTGAGCTGAACCCCGTTTTTATGCAGATTATTCAGTTCCCTGTCCAGCATGGTTTTGAAAATTTTCATCAATCCCTGGATTTCTTCCTTTGGGCGTTTCCAATTCTCAGTAGAAAAGGCGTAGATCGTGAGATATTTGATCCCAAATTCTGCGCTGGCTTCGATAACCTCACGCAGATTTTCAGTTCCTGCCTTGTGACCTGCAATCCGTGAAAGTCCTCTTTCAAGGGCCCAGCGCCCGTTCCCATCCATGATGATTGCGACGTGCGCGGGTATTTTTTGAAGGGTTTCAAGAATTTCTTTACTCATAGAAGATTGCAGCAGCGGTCTGCAGATATATCAAGCTGGTATTTTGGTTTTGTTTTTGATAGGTTTGATAAGGATATTTTAACTTTTTAACAGTAGATCAAACTTCCATGATTTCCTTTTCTTTTCTTTCACAAACCCCGTCAATATTTTCAATAAACTTATCGGTGATTTCCTGGACCTTGTCCTCTCCCCGGTGCAGGTCATCTTCTGTGATAATTTTTTCGTCCTCAAAATCACGCAAGTTTCGGATGCTTTCCCGGCGGATATTACGAATGGATATGCGGGCATCTTCACCTTTGGCGCCTAACACCTTAACGAGCTCAAGCCTTCTCTCCTCTGTGGGAGTTGGCAAAACCAGACGGATATTTTCTCCGTCATTATTAGGATTTAATCCCAGCTCTGAGGTTAGGATCGCTTTTTCAATATTTTTTAGGGATGCTGGATCGTACGGTCGGATAAGAAGAGAGCGGGATTCCGGTACGCTGATGCTGGCTAATTCCTGGAGCGCGGTTTGAGTACCATAATATTCAATTGGCAGCATTTCTACCAGGGAAGGATTTGCACGTCCTGTCCGTATTGAATTAAGTTCCTGGATTAAGGCATTAATCGTATTTTCCATCTTATCTTCAGTTTCTTGATAAACATCCTTAAGCATATTGAACCTCCAAAATCCAACCTCGCTATTAAGACACGGTTTTCCCGATCTATGAACAAGGAACGCTGAGGTGTCAGCGCTACTTAATACTATACTCGATTAACCATTCTTGATAAAGGTAGATTTTCCAAATGGGGCCATTCCCAATTTTATAATAATAACCAGGCAGGGAGCAAGTAGAACAACCTATTTTTAAGGTGCGAATAAGAGAACCTTCAAAAACGATCAAAGACTTATATCCCTGTTATTCAATATTTCCGGCAGGAGTGCTATACAATGGGGAGTTAGCGTGGTTCTTCAGAAACCAGTGTACCTATTTTTTCTCCCAGAAGTCCTTTTTGCAGAGTATCATGATCCCACATATTTACGACCAGGATGGGCAGTTTATTATCCATACAAAGGGATAAAGCCGTGGTATCCATTACTTTCAGACGGAGGTTTATTGCGTCAATATACGACAGGTTATCAAATAGAACTGCATCAGGGTTTTTCTCGGGATCCGAGTCGTATACCCCATCAACTTTAGTCGCCTTGATTAAGATATCTGCATCAATTTCCATGGCGCGCAAGGCGGCTGCTGTATCTGTGGAGAAATAAGGGTTTCCTGTGCCGGCTCCAAAGATTACTAACCGCTTCTTTTCAAGATGGCGGATTGCCCGCCGGCGGATATATGGCTCTGCGACAGCTCTCATTTCAATTGCTGATTGCACACGGGTGATTACTCCCTGGCGTTCCAGTGCATCCATCAATGCCATAGCATTCATGACTGTTCCCAGCATGCCCATGTAATCTGCAGTAGCTCTGTCCATACCCCGTTCCAGTCCCTGTCGCCCCCGCCACAGGTTACCGGCACCGATGACGACGGCAATTTCAACCCCTAAATTATATACAGCTTGGAGATGCTCAGCCAGATCTTCTGCTCGAACCGGGTCTATTCCGAATCCATTTGGTCCCGCCAGAGCTTCACCGCTGATTTTTAGCAGAATACGCTTATATGCCAGGTTTTTGTTCATAGATAATCCTTGTTAGTTAATTCTTCTGGTTATTATTATATAAGAAAAAAGCCAACCTGCTGGTTGGCTTTTTATTTTTATCCTATGCTTTCACCCCGTTCCCACCTCTCGAAACGGCGGATAACGATATTTTCACCGAGTGCTGCGATTTTTTCATGCAGGAGCTCCTGCATAGTGAGGTCATCATCGCGGATATATGCCTGTAGTACCAGGCAGTTTTCTGTTTTGAATTTCTCAACCATGCCATCCAAGATTCGGTCAATGATGTTATCCGGCTTTCCTTCCTCTTGATATCGAGTACGGGCAATTTCTTTTTCGTGCTCGATTACTTCATCCGGAATCTGGTCTTCCTTAACCCACCTGGGAGATGTAGCGGCAATTTGCAGGGCAACTTCATGAGCAAATTGCCGGAATTCTTCTGATCGGGCAACAAAATCAGTCTCGCAATTAATTTCCACTATTACGCCTACCCGGCCATCTCCGTGAGAGTACAGCTCAATTACACCTTCAGAAGCATCCCGGTCAGACCGTTTGGCAGCTTTTGCCAATCCTTTTTTCCGCAGGTAATCGACGGCTTTTTCAAAGTCGCCTTCTGCGTTCTGAAGCGCTTCCTTAACATCCAGAATACCTGATCCGGTCGCGTCACGTAATTTTTTGACTAATTCTATAGATATTTCCATTGTATTTAGGCCTTCTCAGAATCTTCTTCTTTACTTTCTTCAGTTAGCGCATCGTTAGAATCTTCTTCTTCACTTTCTTCAGTTGGAGTTTCGTCAGATTCTTCTTTTTTTTCTTCAGCTGGTGTATCGTCAGATTCTTCTTCTTTGTCCTGATCCGATTCGTCAGCTTTATCATCTTTCATCTTAGCCAAAGTGGATGCCCCCAGCAGATCCTCGTCACTTAATTCGTCCCGGAGTTGTTCCGGCAGCTGGGCTTCGGTATCCGCCGCTTCCAGATCCGCTTCGTAGTCTTTCCGCATATTGATGCCTTCGCTGACCGCCTGAGCGATGATCGAGACGATTAATTGAATGCCCCGAATTGCATCATCGTTGGCAGGAATAACATAGTCTATTTGTTTCGGAGAGCAGTTAGTGTCAACCATTGCCACAACCGGGATCTTTAATAAGTTCGCTTCATGAACAGGAATTTCCTCCCGGGAAACATCAACCGCAAATAACAGACTGGGAATTCCATCCATTTCACGGATGCCGCCTAGGCGGCTTTCCAAACGTTCAATTTCCCTGGTCATTCCCAATGCTTCTTTTTTCGTTCTGATTTCAAATTCGCCCCGATCGCGCATGCCTTCCAGGCGTTCCAGCTCATGGATCCGTTCCCGGATGGTTTGCCAGTTGGTGAGTGTACCTCCCAACCAGCGACCAATCACGTAGGGCATGCCTACCTTTTCGGCATTCTTTTTAATGATATCCTGCGCTTGGCGTTTGGTGCCCACAAAAAGGATTGATCCTCCACTAGCGACGGTTTCGCGGACAACTTCGTAGGCTTCTTCCAAAGCCTGTACAGTTTGCTGGAGGTCTATGATATGAATATCATTCCTGGCAGCAAAAATGTACTCCCCCATGTATGGATTCCATTTCTGGGTCCGATGACCGAAATGCACTCCGCTTTCCAATAGTTCTTTCATCGATACAATAGGCATATTCAGCTCCTTGCGTTTAGCCTCCGTTTCCGTCTTTCCTTCCGGCACCAGAGATTAATCTCCGGCACGCACCGTTGGGTCGAGAAACGTGTGTGATACAAAATTTGTCCCGCATGATTGCGGGATCGAGAGCAGTATATCATGTGGGAGGGATTTCGTCTAGATGAGGGAAACCCCAGATGAGGGGAAGCCCGTGAGGGGAAGCCCGGATCGATATTCAGAAGGATTAATTTAAGCATGACCAATTCTTATGTTAGACTATTTCTAGAGCGGTTGAATCTTTATTATTTTTCTAAAATAAAGAGGAGGGAATGGATGAGTGAGGAACAGGTGAGGAGAGAGGAATTTAAAGTGAGCAGTGAAGTCCTGGTTGATAAAATCAAGGAATTAGCCCATGAGGGCAATATCCGCCGGATCATCATCAAGGATAAATCTGACCGCACCCTGGTTGACATTCCGCTGACATTTGGAGTGCTCGGAGCCCTGCTTGCACCCCAGCTGGCAGCTATCGGTGCTATCGCAGCATTGGTTACCAAGGCAACGATTGTGATTGAAATTGTAGAAGAGATGGGATAATTTAATTAAGGCTCCCGAAGCTATTAAAGCTCCGGGAGCCTTATAAGTTGACGCTTTAGTGAGAGGGTAGTATACTAAGGTTTGAAAATTGAATAAAAACCTTCGGGGCAGGGTGAACGAAAGCAATTCCCAATCGGCGGTAAAGCCCGCGAGCGTCAGGAATGGCGCAGGATCCGGTGGAACTCCGGGGCCGACGGTATAGTCCGGATAGGAGAAGGTGTTTCAGGTTGTTTTAAACCTGCGTGGTACTCTGAAAGCCCCGAAAGCTAACAAGCTTTCGGGATTTTATTTTCAGAAGACCTTTTCCCATCCTGTGACGCCCCGCCACCACCGGCGGGTTTTTGGTTAAGGGGATTTATATCTTTATGAAAGATCCTTTTGGGTTTCTTAAGAAAGTTGGATTTGTCGCTCTATCTTTAGTGGTCGGTTTAATTCTCTGGCAGGCATTTACCACTTATAGTGACATTCCTTCTTTTATTTTCCCTGCCCCCTTTGATGTTTGGGAGAAATTCCTTTCTGTAGCCCAGGATGGATCTTTGTTATTCCACACCCTGGTGACCCTTCGGGAAGTTTTGCTTGGGTTAACTCTGGGTCTGGGTGCTGCTATTCTAACTGGATATTTCCTGGCGAAATCACGGACGGTAGAAAGAGTATTATCTCCCTATATCGTTGCCAGTCAATCAATTCCCATCGTAGCCATTGCCCCCTTGTTGGTAATCTGGCTTGGACCAGGCATCTTCTCTAAAATCCTCACCAGCGCTTTGATTGTCTTTTTCCCTGTACTGGTGAATACGATTGTGGGTATACGTTCTGTTCCAGGGGAATTATATGAACTGATGAAGTCCCTCCAGGCCAACTCCTGGCAGCGGATAATAAAACTCGAAATACCAGCTGCCCTGCCAGTTTTCCTGGGTGGATTAAGAATTGGTGCGACCCTGGCGGTTATTGGTGCCGTTGTGGGAGAATTTGTGGGAGCTGATAAAGGTTTAGGATTTTTAGTGAATGTTGGCCGGGGATTATATGATACATCCCTGGTGTTTGTGTCGGTATTTACCCTGGTTATTCTGGCCTTGGGATTGTATGGATCGGTTGTATTTCTGGAAAGTCGGTTGCTTTCCTGGAAAAAAAGAGAATAATGAATATTAATATGTGTCTGGGAGAAATGAGATGAGAAGGTATACCGGAGTATTATTTACTATCCTGATTCTGTTCTTAACAGCTTGCGGTGGAAAAACCCCGCTTCAGCAGTCCTCTAACGAGCTTACCCATATTAGCCTGCCAATGGGTTATATCCCTAATGTGCAGTACGCTTCCTTTTATACTGCGGTGGAAAAGGGTTTTTTTGCCGACGTCGGGATCGAACTTGAGTTTGATTATTCTTACGAAACTGATGGCGTGGCGCTGGTTGGGGCAAACGAACTCCAGTTTTCGCTTGTATCCGGAGAGCAGGTTCCCATTGCCCGGGCAGAGGGATTGCCTGTTGTGTATGTCATGGCCTGGTATGAAAAATATCCCGTCGCAGTAATATCCAGGGCTGAACAGAATATCCAAAAACCTGAAGATTTAGCAGGAAAACGAGTTGCACTGCCGGGATTGTTCGGGGCAAATTATGTTGGGCTTAGGGCTCTCTTAGGAGAGGTAAACCTCAAGGAAAGTGATTTGACCCTGGAGTCGGTTGGATTTAACCAGGTAGAAATCCTGGCTGCTGGCACATGTGACGCAGTAGTGGTCTATGTGGCTAATGAACCGATTCAACTAAAAGCCCAGGGATATGATCTAAACCAAATACTGGTATCTGACTATTTGGAGTTGGTATCGAACGGATTGTTGACCAACGAAATTACCATATCTGAAAACCCAGATCTTGTTAGAAGAATGGTCTCAGCAGCGCTGAAAGGCATACAGTATACAGTGGAAAATCCTGAAGAGGCCTTCGAAATCAGTAAAAAATATATCGAAGGGTTGGAAGATGCCGATCAGGAGGTCCAGATGGGAATTTTAAAGGCCTCAATTAATCTTTACCAGACTGATCCCTATGGATACAGCCATCCTGCCGCCTGGACTAACATGCAAGAAGTGTTGATGAAGATGGAGTTGATGAAAAAAGAGATTAATTTGGAAAAAGCCTATACAAATGAATTCATTCAATAATCAGCAATCCCTGCTTGAAGTAAAAAAACTAAGTGTGACCTTTACCGATGAGAAAGGATCTCTGCAGGCGATTAATGAGATCAGTTTTTCCGTTGAACGGGAACAGTTCATATGTGTTGTAGGGCCGTCTGGAAGCGGGAAAAGCACATTGATTCGCATTCTGTCCGGTTTGTTGGCTCCGACCAACGGGGCAGTATACCTGGATGGATCCGAAATAAAACAACCCCGCGAGGGAGTGGGTGTCGTTTTTCAAAAAGCCAATTTAATGCCCTGGCGCTCAGTGCTGCGGAACATAACTCTCCCGCTGGAGATTAAAAGTATCCCGGTAGAAGAGGCACAAATCCAAGCCAGGGAATTAATTGAACTGGTTGGATTGAAAGGCTTTGAAGATTGGCTCCCCCAGGATTTATCTGGAGGTATGCTGCAGCGAGTGGCGATTGCCAGGAGTCTGATCCAGGATCCTGAACTGCTGCTTCTAGATGAACCCTTTGGAGCGCTGGATGCCCTCACCCGTGAAAAAATGGGAGCTGAGCTGCTGCGGATCTGGAGAGCCAGGAAAAAGACGGTTATTATGATTACCCATGATATATCTGAAGCTGTCTTTTTGGCTGATCGAGTGTTGGCGATCAGCCCCCAGCCCGGTAATTTAAAATTGGACTTGAAAGTGGATTTAGAACGACCGCGTCATGAAGAAGATCGATACACTACAGAGTTTGTGGGGTTGACCCAGCAGCTGCGCAAAGCAATTGAGTAATATCCCACCTTATTATTCATCACAAGGTTAAGACAGAAATTAATCTAGATTAGATATAATTTAGTGTTAATATTGTTTTGTCGGTTTTTAATGGTTATCAAATCAGCGGAGAAAATACTAATGGAAGAACTGCAGCCGATAGAAGCCCATCCCAGAAAAGGAAATCCGATAAAATTTATTATTGGCGGCGTGGTCATCGTTGCGGCAATCATATACCTGATTGTTTCCTCATTATCAGCTAATGTGCAGTACTTTTTAACTGTTGAGGAAGTTTTGAACAAACAATTGGCAGGGGAATTAACAGGACGCAATATTCGCGCATCAGGAGCTGTCCTGGGTGATTCAATTCAATATAATATGGATACACTGGAGTTGTCATTTACTATTGTTCATATCCCGGGGGATAATCTTCTGCTTGAACAAGAAGGCGGATTGGTCAGAGCGCTACACAATGCAGTAATGGATCCAAACCGACCCAGCCTGGATGTGATTTATTATGGCCCTGTGCCCGACCTGCTTCAAGATGAAGCCCAAGCCATCATCACTGGGGAGGTGCTTTCCTCTGGAGTATTTGAAGCTGATGAGATTCTGTTAAAATGTCCCACAAAATATGAAGGATCAGTTCCTGATCAAATTGAGACTGAATGATAATGCTCCGAATAATATTATTGGTAGGGAGATAGTAAATGGCAGCGGATATCGGATTTGGATCATTGTTAATAACCCTAATCGTTTCAATATATGGATTAGGTGCAGCATTTTATGGTGAGAAGAAGAAAGAGAAAGCCTGGATACTTAGTGCGCAGCAAGCGACCCGGCTTGTATTCCCGCTCCTTACGATATCTGTCATCTCTCTTATTTATCTCTTGATAACCAACCATTTTGAAATAGTGTATGTCACAGAGGTCTCCAGCAGGAGCATGCCTGTCTACCTCAAGATCACTGCGCTTTGGGGTGGACAGGCAGGGTCTTTGCTTTTCTGGTCCTGGCTGATGGCTGGTTGCACTTCCGCTGTTACGCTTCGAAAATGGGACCGGGACCAGGATTTCCTGCCCTGGGTAATAATGGTCAGTTTGGCAACCCTGGCGTTTTTTGTATTATTAAATACTTTTTTTGAAAATCCATTCATCCGTTATTGGCAAACTCCAGAGGGTATCGCAACAACGTTTTCCCGTCCTCCCGGTGGTGTTCAGATCTTCCCCAGAGACGGCGGGGGATTAAATCCGCTGCTGCGGCACCCGGGAATGATCATTCATCCTCCTATGCAGTATCTGGGTTTTGTTGCCTTTATTATTCCCTACGCTTATGCCATGGCTTCCTTAATAACCGGACGCACAGATGACCGTTGGATTCAGATCAGTCGGCGCTGGACACTCTGGGCCTGGTTGTTTCTCTCACTGGGTTTGGTTTTGGGAGCCCGCTGGGCTTATGATGTCCTGGGTTGGGGTGGTTATTGGGGCTGGGATCCGGTTGAGATCTCCGCGTTAATGCCCTGGCTGTCCGGGACCGCTTTTTTACATACAGTGTTAATCCTGGAAAAACGGGGTATGTTTAAACAGTGGGCCATAGTTTTGATCATCTTGACTTATAACCTGGTGATCTTTGGGACTTTCTTAACCCGCTCTGGATTGTTATCGTCGGTGCATTCCTTTGCCCAGAGCAAAATCGGTCCTATATTCTTGGTCTTCATCGCGCTGACTTTTATAGTTTCAATGTGGTTGCTGAACAAGCGCTGGAGTGCCCTCAAATCCCGGCAGGTGCTGACTTCATTCTTCTCCAAGGAAGCGTTGATTCTCATCAATGTGGTGCTCTTATTAGGGCTCTTGATTACCTCCTTCTGGGGGGTGATGTTCCCGAAAATTTCTGAACTGGTGACAGGGCAAAAGGTTACAGTAGGGCCGCCATTTTATGAACGAGTTGCTGCCCCGATACTGGGCGGTATGTTATTAATTATGGTGATCTGCCCTCTGGCTGTCTGGAGTTATGCTTCATTTAAACACCTGGCGCGTTTGCTTTGGAAACCATTTATAGTGTCTTTAGTTGGAATCTTCCTGCCTCTATATGGAGGGATGACTCGCTGGCCCGCAGTAGTGGCTTTCTGGTTGGTATGTTTTGTGCTGGCAGTAAATGCCTTTGAATTCTTCAGGCGCACAAGAATACGCAGGAAGAATCAAATGGATTCCTGGTGGAGTTCCCTGCTTTATGTGCTTAAAAGGAACAGGCGGGCTTACAGCGCGATGATCATTCATGTCGGCGTTGTCCTGATGGCATTGGGAATTATCGGAATTGAATTTTTTCAAACTGAAACCCAGGGAACAATTCCCGCAGGTGGCGAGTTGAGTGTAAGTTCCTATACTATGGTGTTTGAGAAGCTAGATATCTTTGATACTGCTGATAGACGGAATGTTGCCCGGGCGGTAGTCAGCGTTGAAAGGGATGGACATATTATTGATACCTTGTATCCCCGGCGCGATTTCTTTTACGATTCCGGACAACCGATGACCATTCCGGGAGTTCGCAGCACACTGGTAGATGATTTTTACGTAATCCTGGTAGATTGGAAGGTTGTCTCAGCGGAAGGCGCGACATTTAAGGTCTATCACAATCCGCTGGTAAAATGGCTCTGGATTGGCGCCTGGGTATTCATTTTCGGTGTTGTGGCAGCAACCTGGCCCGATAGGAAAACTATAACGCTTCCAGTGAGGTCTTGATGACATTTAAACCAAAACATTTTTCATGGTTCTTTACCTCAATACTAATCCTGGCTGCCTTAATTCCAGGTTCTGCAGCGGCACAGGGGGCAGGGCCGACAGATGATGATGTAAATGCGGTAGCCAAACAGCTTTACTGCCCGGTCTGTGAAAACATACCCCTGGATGCCTGCGGCACAATTGCTTGTGAACAGTGGCGCGGCATTATCCGGGATAAACTCAGCGAAGGCTGGACCGAGGATCAGATCAAGGCTTATTTTGTGGACCAGTATGGCGACCGGGTTCTGGCAGAACCTCCCAGGCGCGGGTTTAATTGGGTGGTTTACATCGTGCCGTTGCTGATTTTCGCAGGTGGAATAATCCTGCTCTATTTTGCTTTTAAGCGCTGGCGAAATGCAGAATCGGAGGTGATTCCTCAGGTGGATGTCAACCGGACTGCAGAATCCCGGAAACCGCCAGATGAGTACATTTCCCGGGTAGAGGAAGAATTGAGGAAGAGATCCAAATGATAGATATAAAAAAAATCCTTCTCTGGGGTGGATTAGCTTTACTTTTATTGATTCTGGGATTGGGCTTGATTCGATCTCAGCAGGGACAGGTTAGCAGGGGAGAGCTGGCACCGGATTTTGAGCTGGATTCGTTTTCTGGAGAAACTTTCCAGCTGTCTGATTACCGCGGCAGTGTGATAGTGGTGAATTTTTGGGCTTCATGGTGTGAATCTTGTAAACCTGAGGCGGCAGACCTGGAAGCTGCTCATAAATTTTATCAACCACGGGGAGATGTTTTATTCTTGGGGGTAGATTATGTGGATACTGAACCGGAAGCGTTAGCTTACCTGGAAGAGTCTCGGATCACCTACCCGAATGGACCGGATTTACGAACCCAAATCTCTCAGGCTTTCCGGATCCGGGGTGTCCCGGAAACATTTATCATCGATCAGGATGGGATTATCGTTCATGTCCAGATCGGTCCTTTTAGATCCCTGGAGGAAATCAAATCAGTCATTGATCCCTTATTGGATCTCTGATTTATCGATGGGTGGTGTTCATGGTATTGAGTTCTATATTAATCCTATTGGGTATTTTTATCCTGGCGGGGGTTATCATTATTCGTCCTTTTCTGGTGGAGCTGGATACCAGGGGGGAGTCTGGGCCCGGGAAGAATGATTCTCTTCTTGCAGAAAGAGAGCGATTATTATCCGCCATCGAGGATCTGGATCTGGAATATGATCTGAAAAAAATATCCTCCCGGGAACATACCCGGAACAGGGATATTCTGCTTTCCCAGGCAGCTGAAGTATTAATGCAGCTGGATAAACTGAAAAAAGCTTCCCCGGCCGGTAAGTTTATTTCCTCAGCTCCAGGCGGTGAGGATGACCTGGAAGACATGATAGAAGCACGGCGTCGCGAGTTAAAGAGGGATAATTTCAGCTATTGTTCCCATTGTGGACAGGCTGTGAAACCGGATGATCAATTTTGCGGACAGTGTGGAGAAAAATTATGAGACGCCGGGTATCCAGCTTAATTCCAGTCCTTCTTATTAGTTTATTATTTTCAGGCTGTTTGAACCTGGCAGAGGATGTAACACCTCCTCCTGGGGTGATTCAAACCGATCAGGTAGTAAATACCGATTTCCCAACTCTTGAACCAACTCTTAAGCAGACTCAGGAACAATCCCAACCCGACGAAACAACTACGGAAGGATCTGCCCTGGGTGTAGTTAATGTCGAGGTGATTGATTTTACCGGGGGAACGCTGCTGGATCAGGGGCTTGATGTTCGCCTGGAAGCGTATGACCAATTTGAACAAGTTTTTCAAGAGACCCTGACACTGCCCTCAACCGGAATTATTGATTTTAGCGGTGTTCCCCTTTTAGAAGACCGTGTATACTTTGCTTCTATTGTTTATGGCGGCGCGGTTTACCGCTCAGATATCACCGGATTGGCACCTGGCGTATCAGAATTATCCCTGCAAGTGCAAATATTTGACACCACAAAAGACAATTCGGAATTGAACATTGACCGGATTCATGTTTTTGTTGATTTTCTACAGCCTGATCTGATTCAAATCGGGGAGATCTACATCCTTTCCAATTTCGGGGCAGCGACAGTGGTCGCTGCGGTTCCTGGTGAGCCGACAGTTTCCTTCCCTCTTCCGGATGGCGCAGATAACATTGAGTTTGAGAATGGTGTCCTGGGTCAACGTTATATCAAAACCCGGGATGGTTTTGGCGATACGGTAAGCATCTCGCCCGGGGAAGGAATTTACGAGGTGCTGGTGTATTACACCCTTCCGTACCAGAGAAATAAGCTGGATTTTACTCAGAGAATAAATTATCCTGTTGACGGGGTAGTGGTAATGACCCCGGTCAATCAGGTTATGGTGAAAGGAAATTTCCTGGAAGATCTTGGCGTCCAATCCGTTCCCAACGGCGCTGTCCAGGTTTATGCTGGTGAAGCGCTTGACCGAAGTGAGGATCTGCAGTTCCGACTCTCAGGGAAACCCGACTTCGCCCTTAATCAAGAAGGTTCCTCGTCGATCCAACTCCAGGGATATATAATTGTCTTGGCAGTCCTGGGTGCGGTGATGTTCCTGGCAGGTATCTGGCTCTTCACCAGAAATCGGAGAATGAACGGGCAGGAAGGAGAAGATAAGAATCAGATCCTGGATAAAATTATTGCGCTGGAGGATTTATTCAATTCAGGAGAAATCACCGAAAAATATTTCCTGGAAAAAAGACAAGAGCTAAAGAAAAAATTGAGCGAACTGATTAGGGAATAAAACTCAACCTCATGATCCAAGTTAAAAACCTAGTTAAGCGATTTGGTCCAATAACAGTTTTACAGGAGCTGGATTTTGAAGTCCACTCCGGGGAATTTGTGGCTTTGGTGGGTCCCAACGGGGCTGGAAAGACTACCTTATTAAGGATCTTGGCATCGCTTTCCAAACCGACCTCCGGCTTAGTCCAGGTGGCTTCTTACCGGCTGCCAGAAGGTGCGATATCCGTACGGGCTCAATTGGGCGTTGTTTCCCATCAGCCGCTGCTTTATGGCGATCTCACGGCGGAAGAAAATTTGTCCTTTTATGCCAGGTTGTACGGTGTGGAGCGGCACCGAATAGGGGAAGTGCTTGACCTGGTAGGTCTCTCCAGCCGTAAATCAGACCTGGTGCGGGTTTTTTCCCGGGGGATGCAGCAGCGCTTGGCAGTCGGTCGGTCAATTTTACACAACCCCCGGATATTGTTACTGGATGAACCCCACACCGGTTTGGACCAGGAAGCAGGTGAAATTTTGGATAGCTTACTGCGGGAGATTGCACTTGCGGGGCGGACAATTGTCATGACCTCTCACGATTTAGTCCGGGCTGCTGAACTGGCATCCCGGCTGGATATCCTGTCCAAAGGAAAGATTAAAGCTTCTACCGCAACAAAAGATCATAATTCGGCGGATTTTGTAACTTTTTACCATGAGGCGTTGCAGGGAAATGGGGGATCGGTATGAAATCCTACCTGAGCGCGATCCGGGCAGTGATCTGGAAAGACCTCACCGCGGAATGGAGGACTCGAGAAAATCTATCCGCTATGATGGTATTCGCCCTGCTAGTGATCCTGATCTTTAACTTTGCCCTTGATCTGGATATTCAGGCTCAGGAATCCCTATCCGCGGGAGTACTGTGGACAACTTTTATTTTCGCGGGGACAATTGGGCTTAACCGGTCCCTGGCAGTTGAAAAGGACCGCGGCTGCCTTGACGGCTTGCTGCTGGCCCCGGTTGACCGCAGTGTGATTTATTTTGGGAAGGCAATTGGCAACTTAATCTTTATGCTGCTGGTGGAAATAATCATTTTACCCGTGTACAGTTTCCTGTACCAGGTGCCGGTCTTTCAGACCGGATTTTTGCTCGTGGTATTGTTGGGTTCCATTGGTTATGTTGCTGTCGGAACGCTGCTGGCGACAATGGTAATTCAAGTCAGAACGCGTGATATCCTGCTGCCAATCCTGCTTTTCCCGCTGACTTTGCCGGTTATTATTGCGGCTGTGAAATCCAGCCAGGGATTCTTGTTAATGATTCCACTGGCAGAAATCGCCCCCTGGCTGAATTTGCTGATCGTGTATGATTTGATATTTACCGTGGCCGCCTTTATGGTATTTGATTTTGTGGTGGAGGAATGAAATATGACTAAGAAACCCAGGTTGCTTTCCATTCTGGATGGCTTGTCCGGGTTGATGATCCTGGTTGCTGTTGGGCTGGTGTTCTTTTATGCCCCGGTAGAAGTGATGACGGGACAGGTGCAGAAAGTGTTTTATTTTCATGTAGCCACCGCCTGGGTAGGCATGCTGGGATTCCTGGTTGCTGCGACAGCCGGTGTTGTTTATCTGCACAAAGGGGATCCGACCTGGGATATTACCGGGCATGGTGCAGTGGAAATCAGCTTGATATTTTTCCTGACAGCAATTATCCTGGGTTCTATCTGGGCCAGGCCAATCTGGAATACCTGGTGGACCTGGGAACCTCGGTTAACAACTGCAGCAATTGTTGAGCTGATTTATGCGGCCTATCTGCTGTTGAGGCAAGGAGTGGATGATCCGGAACGACGGGCCCGGTTTTCGGCGATTTATGCCATCTTTGGTTTTTTCAGTGTACCGCTGACGTTTATTTCCATCCGGCTGCTGCGGACCATTCACCCGGTAGTAATTGGCAGCGCTGAAGCAGCCAGCCAGGGCGGATTTAACATGGATTCGCCGATGAAAATAACCTTTTTCTTCAGCCTGGCGGCTTTTTCGGTCTTTTTTGCTGATTTGCTCTGGCACCGGATTCGGTTGGGTAAATTAAGAGCTGAGGTTGAAATACTGCGGATAAACGCTTATTCAAAGGGAGAGTGATCCATGCTGTCCGGATTATTTGTACCTGATACTGTAAATTACATGATCGCTGGGTACCTGGTGGTTGGGGTGATGATCTCAGGATATATCATGAGTTTAGTTTTGCGCTGGACAAAAACTCACCAGGAGTATGTATACCTCCGAGAGGATCAAAATTAACTAAAAAAGCCCCGCCAGGGACTTTTTCTTATTAACACTTTAGTGAGTTGAGGGCGGAACGCCCGAAACAGAAAACCACCAGCTACGCTGGTGGAAGCCAAAGACTTATAGAAAAGAAATCACTCCGGTAGAATGGCAGTAGTTCAAGCCGCCAAAACAACAAGGAGTGATTTCTCTGGCTAAAAGTCTAGCACACACAAAGTGGATGTGTAAATACCACATCGTGTTCACACCCAAGTATAGGCGAAAGATAATCTACAATCAATATAGAGAAAGCATAGTAGGTATATTGAAAGATCTATGTAAGTGGAAAGGAGTGGAGATCATAGTGGGGAGCGCGATGGTAGAGCACATACACCTGGTAGTTTCAATCCCAACGAAGTACAGTGTCTCAAGATTCATAGGATACCTGAAAGGGAAGAGCGCGCTGATGGTCTTTGATCGACATGCGAAACCGAAATACAAGTTTGGGAATAGGCACTTTTGGTCGCGGGGGTATTATGTGAGTACAGTGGGTCTGAATGAAGCGACCATAGCAAAGTATGTGAGGGAACAAGAGAAACAAGATCAGATGATGGATCGGATCAGTACGAAAGAGGTGGAAGACCCCTTTAGGGGAAGCTAGGTAATAGGTGCACCAGGCTTGAACGAAGTGAAAGCAGCACCTTGAGGTGCCGCAAGTAGCAGACCCTTATAGGGTCAGGTCAAGCCACCGGCTATGCCGGTGGTCTTGACTTGTTTCGAAACGTCTGGCTTGGTCAGGATAGAACAACTTGCAGAAGAGAAAGACCAAGCAACGATGAAATTCTCTGGCTCTTCTTCAACAATATTTGCCAGCCAAGCACAAACATTATTGGTGCACGACACATATCCCATTTCGGGGAGGTAGCCAGTTTCGAAAAAACTATATCCTTTTGCAAAACGATTTTCTTCATCCGTAGGCTCCAGATCAGCGGAAAAATAGACCGAGTACCAGCCATCAGGGTCTGTATATACTTGCTGCTCGGGTTTTGGCGTAGCGATGATATTTTCCCCTGGCATTAAACTGGCTGTAGCCCATAAAGTTGGGTAGTCAGTGGGAGTGGTTGAAGGGACGGCTTTTTGTGTTTTCGCAATTTCTGTCCCTGCCGCGGATATAGCTGTTTCGAATGCTTCTGTTGGGTTAGGCTCAGTTATTGCGCCAAAACCATTGCAAGCGACCAAACTAGCCGTTAAAAATATAAAAGTTGCTATTTTGTGTATATTTTTCATTATTGTTTTTCTTAGCTTCCCAAATCTATCGACACCTAACGTTTTGCATGACTTGCTCGCCGACTTTGCAATCTGAAACAATTTAATTATAGAAAATGAATGCAAAAATCGCGCTGCTTATCGCGAAGGGCAGCATAGCATCCCCTTGGGGTACCAGAGCCAAGGGCGAGTCGGGTTTATGGGGGGTGTGCGGCACAATTATTCCATCACCACTTCTTCGGAAGAGCCAGCGTTTTTCCTTGAAAACTTACCCCATGCCAAAGCGCCTACTACTCCAAAACCAGCCATTAATACAATATCCAATAAACCAAAGCACACCGTACTGCCAATTAATCCTACCCAATAACTTGATCCAATCGCAACCGGTCCGCCTGTCTGTAACCCAAAACTCTCTATCATATGTGCTGCGCCTTCCGGCCCCACTATTTTGGAATTGATTACGGCTCCAATTACCTGGCCTAATGCCATCCCGATGCCACTGATGACACCAGCTAATGCACCTGTTCTCAATGTTTCATTTCCTTCCTCTGGTTTCTCAAATACACCTGCCAAGTAACCTGCTCCAAGCCCTAATAGTAACGAAAGACAGGGCACACATATTGGACTTAGTAAAGCTGCTCCAACCGCAAACAACAATGCTGCAAATCCGATGATGATTCCGGCTTTCAACATATTCGTTTCTCCTTTTTGTTTTTGTTCTCAATTTTTTAATTTGTTTGATCTGGGATTACTTTTTTCTTTTCCCAACACCCTAGCCATTTTTCCCCAGGAAGATTCATCTTCAATAGAGTTTCAAATGCCAGACACTTGTTTTCAATCTCCAATCCCTTCCTATTTTCTTTTTTGCGCCGCATAACGGTTAATTTCGTTTCAACTGAGTGATTAACTTAGGCGTTATGTTCCTCAATACTTTGATAACACTTATGGTTTTATCAACCACTCTTTGCGATTTCCTTTACACTTCATTAATAATCGAAGTATAGCATAACCCTTGCTTTCCTCGCCTGGTGGGGTTCTATGAGCGGAAAAACCACTCAATACAACTATCGAGTGATTTGTGATTGATATTGGACATAATCGGGAGCGGCAGAATCAAAATCCCCATCCCGCAATCCCTCCACCAAAGCTTCCATTCCACTCACTTCACAACTTCAACTGGCTGGTGTAACATATTAATTAGCACTAATGCTGGGAGCAGGTTAACCCCCCACCGCTCGGAATCTTATCTTACGGATAAGGAGATCATTGGATGAAAAAACGTGGATTTCACCGTTGGGCCTGGCTGGTCGTGTTCCTGCTGGGCGGCGTGTTGATGATTTATGGAGGGGCGCAGGACTTGACACTCTTCTTTGCCCCTGAGGGAAACCTGGCGCCGGTACCGTCGTGGCATCCGGTTTCATCCATTGTGGGGCTGATTTGCGGGCTAATTGTGCTGATCTCGGCAGTGTTGAATCTCGTCTGGGGTTGGCAGTTGCGGCGCGCCGAAAGTGATGATGAACTGCGGCTGGCGCGCTGGGTGGTCCTCGTTAGCGGCGCAGCGATGATAGCCGATTGGGTCAGCGGTTATTATGGCTTCGGCAGCCTGATGGGCTTGCTGACCGGCGTCTGGTTGGTGAGAAAATGTTCCTAAAAATAAAAAGAAGTGCACTCACTTTTAACATCGGCGTAGTTATTCTGGCAACCAGCTTGCTCTGGGTGGCCGGTTGCGCCGCCCCGCCCCCCACAGCGGCACCCACCCTTGTGTCCACTCCTGCTTTCAGTGACGCTCTTGTTCGCAAGCCTTACCTCCAATCTGTGACGTCCGACTCGATCATCGTTGCCTGGGAGACTGGGGATTCCAGCCGGGGAGAGGTTGTCTAATGCGAGACAGAGGAGTATGGTTCTAGCGTGACTGACCCGGTGGTGGGTAAAAATCATGCTGTCACCCTCACTAATCTGGCACCCTACACTATTTATCACTACCGCGTTGAGGGTGATGGTGTTCCCCTGAGCGCGGATGCGGCCTTTCGCGCCGCCGCCGGTCCCGATCAGACCAAATTCACTTTCGTCGCCTTTGGGGACACCCGCACGCAGCATCAAATCCACCAGGAGGTGGTGGATAGCATCGTGGAGATGGAACCGGATTTTGTACTGCACACCGGCGACCTGGTGTACAGGGGCAGTGTGTATCCTGATTGGGAGACCTTTTTCGAGATCGAGGGTGAATTGATGGCTCGCGCATCCCTCTTCCCTGCGTTGGGAAATCATGAAGTCAATCATCAACACTACTTTGACCTTTTCTACCTGCCCGGCAATGAGCGCTGGTACACTTTTGATTACGGCAACGCTCGTTTTATATGCTTGCAGGTGGACGGCATCGTGGATTTTGGCCTGGGTAGCGAACAGTACGACTGGCTGGAGAGGGAGTTGGCGGCTAATACACAGCCCTGGCTCTTCGTCTACTTTCATATTCCCCCCTATACTTCATCACGGGAGGAGCCTGATATCGAGCAAGATGTGCGGCAGGCGCTGACCCCGCTCTTCGAGCAATATGGGGTGGACGTGGTTTTCACAGGTCATCATCACAACTATGAGCGCAACGAAGTCAATGGGGTCACCTACATAGTAACCGGTGGGGGAGGCGCGCCGCTGTGCGTGATGGAAGAGCCGGAACTGACGCGGGACGCCTTTGCGGTGGTATACCATTTTGTGCTGGTGGAAATTGACGGCAATCACCTGGGGGCGACAGTCTTTTCCAGCCAGGGGAGAATACTCGACGAATTCGAGCGTACGCATCCATAATTTTGGACGCCCCTTTGGTTGCTCAGGGATTGGTTTGCATCTGCCAGGGAGGGATTTTTTCTCCAATGTCCGCGCCATCATTTCGCGATACCGGATGTAATCCCAGTAACCAGACAGATTTTGCCCTGGATGGAATTAGACGCGGATGTCATACGAGTACCCCAGAATATATCCTTTTACAATTCTTATATTGAAACTCCCCGCTCATGACATGGTAAAGCAAAACACCAGAATGGCTTCCTGATCTAGCAAGTAATTAAAATTGTACAGGGGCAATGAAATTGTTATGACGCTGCACGAGCCAACCGGAGACCAGGATGCCCACCACCCCCGTTGCGATTACACTTCCACTCGCAGGTGACCATTTCCCGGTCCTGTGACCACACCAATGCGAGCCGCACCGCTTACGTTGTGTTCTTGCAGGCCTGCCATTAAGGCATCTACCTTTGTTTCGGGAAGGCTGATGAGCAGCCCACCCGACGTTTGCGCGTCTGCCAGGATGAGCTGCGCAATGCGCGAAACGCCCATCTCAAAGCTGACGTGTTCAGCTATATATGCCAGGTTGTTCAGCGTTCCACCGGGGACGGCGCCCGCGCCTGCCAAATCCCACGCTGCCGGGAGAGTGGGAACTGCCCGGGCAGAGATGGTCACATCCACCCCGCTCCCCGCAGCCATTTCACGCAGGTGACCGAGCAGGCCAAAGCCGGTAATATCAGTGCAGGCGTTCACCCCCACTGCCAGCATGGCTTCGGCCGCGGCGCGGTTGAGGGTTCCCATCACTTCAACAGCTTGGCTGGCAGCCTCGTCACTCGCCAAACCTTCCTTAACGGCTGTGGTGATAATCCCCAGACCAATTGGCTTGGTCAGGATCAGCGCATCCCCTGGCTGAGAGGTGCTGTTGCGAAGCACCTGACTGGGGTGGATAACGCCAGTGACGGTGAGTCCAAATTTAGGTTCTGTATCCTCTACGGTATGACCGCCCAGGATGGGGATGCCTGCCTCATTTGCCTTATCCTGCGCGCCGCACAAAATCTCTTTCAGAATGCGAAGCGGCAGTCGTTTTTCAGGGAAACCGACAACATTCAAGGCAAACAGCGGGTGGGCACCCATGGCGTAAATATCGGAAAGCGAATTAGCCGCCGAAATTGCGCCGAATTGGTAGGGGTCGTCTACAATTGGGGTGAAGAAATCCACCGTCTGGACAATGGCAAGCTCGTCACTGATGCGGTAAACCGCGGCATCATCAAAGGTGTTGCTGCCCACCAGCACTGCGGGGTCAACGGGCAAAGGCAGGGAGGACAGCACTTCTTCCAACGCTTGGGGGCGCAGTTTGCAGGCACAGCCCATTCCATGTGTGTAATGCGTCAGTTTGTATTCACCCTCATCGGACAGGTCAGGCGCGACCGTCATAACGTTTTTTGGTTGTAATCGCCGCACCGCCGCGGCAACAACCTCTGCAGCCTGATCTATGTCTTCAGGGGTGGTTCCCCTGCCCACCGAAAACCGCACTGTGCCCATGGCCCATTCTGTTGGGACCTGCATGGCTTCCAGGACGGCGGAAACATCCACCTGGTCGGCATGGCAAGCAGCCCCAGCGGAGGCGGCTACTTTTTCGCTGATTTCCGCCAGCAGGGTGTTGGCCTCCACGCCGCAAAAACTCAGACTGAGAGTATTGGGCAGGCGTTCTTCAGGATGTCCGTTCAAACGGACGAAATCCTCGTCCAATTCATCCAGTAAGGCCTGGTGAAGTCTGTCCCGCATGGCGCGGAAATGGGCGGTGTTTTTCTCCAGATCGCGCTGTGCCAGTTCACAGGCTTTGCCTAAACCGACAATCTCCAGTACGTTTTCGGTTCCGGGACGCTGACCGGCTTCTTGTTCCGCGCCGTGCAGATATTTGGTGAGTTCAGTGCCGCTGCGCACATATAGAGCGCCAATGCCTTTAGGTGCGTAGAGTTTATGCCCGGCTATAGAGAGCAAATCCACATTCAGCGTGTTAACATCCACCGCGATTTTACCTAACGATTGAGCGGCATCGGTATGCATCAACGCCCCAGCGCGATGGGCAATTTCGGTCAAGATGGCGATTGGTTGGATGGTGCCGACTTCGTTGTTGGCATGCATCACACTGACCAGTGTCGTCTCCGGTGTGATCGCGCGTTCCAGGTCAAGAGGTTCTACCATTCCGTTAGCATCTACCGGCAGGAATGTAACTCTGTAGCCCTGCGTTTTCAACCACTTAAACACTTCAATCACAGCCGGATGTTCCACGGCTGAAGTGATGATATGATGTCCGCGTCCCTGGCGGGCAAGTGCTGCACCTTTGATGGCATAATTGTTGCTTTCGGTCCCGCCGCTGTTAAAAGTCACTTCCACCGCCTGGCAGCCCAATAAGGCCGCAACTTGTGCCCTGGCAGTTTCTACGGCACGTTTTGCCAATGCCCCGTAAGGATGACTGCTGGAAGGGTTGCCAAAATGCTCGTAAAGGAAAGGCGTCATCGCCTCGGCAACCTCCCGCGCTATGGGAGTGGTGGCGTTGTAATCGAGGTAGATTGATTGCATACGGAACTCCTTCCAGGATTTTGTTTTTACTCTGCACAATTTAACATGATGAGCGTAAGATAATGAAGATACCACCACTTACGCATGGATTGTAGTAGATCTTTCAAAATCGGGGGCAGGAGATGTCTTTAGGTCAAGAAGGCAGCGTTGATAAACCCTAAGTATATATTTTGCCTGATTATCGACTGTCCAACAAGAGGGAAAATCGGTAGGGAAAATCGGTAGTGGAATATCCGCTTTCATAGTCAGAAATGAGAAAGATTCTTTTATCCCTCACTCAACATCAATTCTAAAAATTCAGCCTCTTTGTCAAACATCATTGCTGCAGCGAATTACAGAGTAAAGATGAGTGGAAACCCAGGTTCTACTCATAAATTTTCTACCATATTGTCAGGAGTCAGCAGACTTTTATTAGCGGTTCGTTTCTATTGGGTAATGATCGACGATCTCAGTGGGGCTCAAGCCAGCGCAAACTGAGATTGGTAAGCAAAATAGTGACAATGATTGCCAGACCTGGGAAGAGCATCAGATAAGGATGGTTTTGCAGGAACGGACGGGCAGCGTTGATCATCGCCCCCCATTCTGCTTTAGGGAGCTGGACGCCAAAACCCAAGAAACTCAAGCTGGAAATACTCAGAATGCTGCTCGCGAAGCTCAGGCCGAATAAGGTAATGATCAGCATGGTGGTGTTGGGTATGATGTGGCGATAGATGATGTGCAGTGGTCTGGCCCCAAGTGCCTCCGCCGCGGTCAGATACTCCGCGCTAAGCAGGCTGTAGATCTGGCCGCGGAGAATGCGGGCATAACCCGGCCAGCGTACTAGGGCCAACGCGATCACCAGACTGCGCATGCCAGGTTCAAGGATACTGACAAGCAGCAGTGCAAAAAGCAGCGCCGGGAAGATCATTAAGATATCTACAATCCGCGTCATTAATTCGTCCCAGATCCCACCCAGGTAGGCGGATATGGCTGCCCAGATTGCGGCGATAAATGTCGAGCCGGCAGCGAGCAGTAAGGAAGACCCGATGGTGACACGTCCTCCAAAGAGCATCCGGGTGAATAAATCCCGCCCTAATTCGTCTGTTCCCAGAGGGTGGATTTGGTTTGGCTGGGAAAACTTTTCAGCGAAATTGATTGCGTTGGGTTCGTAGTTGGTAAACAGCCCGGGGAAAGCACAAGCAAATAGAATAACAGCAAGCAGGGCCAGGCTGAGAGCTCCGATGACCATGCGCGTCATGATGTTTGCCCCCTTCCCAATTTCTCAACGGTTGTTGGATCAAGGAAAAGGTACAGGCAGTCGATCAAAATATTGATCAGGGCGAAGATCCCCCCTGTATAAAGCAGGATGCCCTGAATGGTTGGAAAGTCGCGCGCCATGATAGAATCAACCAACAAGCGCCCGATTCCGTTCCAGGCAAAAATCGTCTCAATGATAAAAGAGCCGCTGACCAAATTACCCAATTGAATCAAGAGCGCGGTGCTTATAGGTAATAACGCCGGTTTAAGCGTATGGATCAGGATGACACGGATCCATTTCAGCCCTTTCGCATGAGCGAATTGAATGTAGGGCTTTTCTGAGATCTCCCGGATGCTTGAGCGGATGACTTGAGTTGTCCAACCAGAAAGGTGCATACTGAGGGCAGCGACTGGCAGCACGTAGTGTCTCCCTGTTTCATGCCCAATTGCGGGCAATACTCGCAGATCAACTGCGAAAATCCAGATCAAGAGGACAGCCAAGAGGAATACAGGGACAGAATAGTTGATCCAGGCCAGGATTTGTATGCAAATATCAAGGATTTTATTCCGGGTGACCCCCGCCAGCAATCCCAGCGGAAATGAAATCAGCAATGTGATCCCAAAGGTAATCAAACCCAGATGAAGGGAGACCGGGAGGCTGCTCTGGATTTCTGTCAGCACTGGCCGTTTTGTGCGTGTGGAGTAGCCCAAATCCCCCTCAAAGATGATTCTTTGCAGCCAGCGCCGGTATTGCTCTACCAGCCCTCTGTCAAAACCATACTCGCGTCGGATGCGTTCAACCATTTCTGGCGGGGCTTCGCTCTCACGGCCCTGATTGGCAATCAAGACCGCCGGGTCGCCCGGCATCTGGCGCACCATCACAAACGCCACCACGGAGATGACGAACAGGTAGAAAAGCCCTAATAAGATCTTGCGAATGATGATTTGCTGCATACAGTATCAGGTGCTCCCCTGAAGATGATCCAGGGGAGCACCTTTGCTCCGTCTTTCTAAACTATTTATTCTGCAAGCTTGTACACTGTATTCAGTGAAGGGCGGAAGATCGCATCCAAAGTGAGGTCATAGACAGTATCCTGCATGGTATAGAGGGTGACCTCATGATAAATTGGCGTGAAAGGCGTTTGTTCAATTAATATCGCCTGGATCTCACCGTAGTACGCTTTCCGGGTTGCTTGATCCACTTCAGAAACCGCTTGATCAATCAAGGCCTCGATTTGATCGTCTTTATAGCTGATACTGTACTTGCTATTGAATATACCCTCCGGCCGTGCCCAATAGGTCATGAAGTCGTCCGGGTCACCGGAGGACATGGTGTAAGGGCGCATGCTGATATCATACTCATCGTTTGCCAGCATCTCGTTCCAGGTGCCGCCCTCAACTGTCTGGATTTCAACATCGATTCCCAAGTCTGCCAGCTCAAATTGGATAATCTGGGCGATCTCACCGTAAGGCCAACGGTTTGCCAGACCGCTGTGAAGCACAAAGGTCACCTGGACCCGCTCGTCTCCCAGTACAGACTGTGCCAGCGCTTTCGCTTCGGTTGAATCATAAGCAGGTGAAGCTTCCGGGTTGACCCACTTCTCGGCAAGTTGGGTGATCAGGCTCGTACCGGGAACCCCATAGCCATAAACCGTCTCGTTGACAATCAACTCCCGGTCGATAGCCAGGGAGACAGCCTGCCGCAGGGTCTGATTATCAAAGGGAGGTTTGTCGTTATTGAAGAATAGGTAGTGAGTGGTGAGCACATCGACGGCGAAAAGCTTGAGATTTTCATCATTTTTAATGATCTCGCTTTGGCTGGGTATGATCGATCCCACATCGGCGATAGCATCGGTCTCCCCGGACTGCAACGCCTGCAAGCGGGTGATGGCATCAGGGATGTAGCGATAGATGATGCGTTTGACTTTGGGCGGCTCTCCCCAGTAGTTTTCGTTACGCTCCAGTACGATACGTTCGCCGTCCACGTACTCAACAAATAGGAAGGGGCCAGTGCCGTAAGGAACCGGTTGGTCCACCCCTTCCTGATCGCGGGTGCTGGGGGAGAGCATGGCTGACTGGAAGTATACCAGCAGGTCAGGCAGCGCCGGGGTGGATTCGGTCAGATAAATGGTAAAGGTGCTTTCGTCCACAACCTCCATACGGTCAAGGGTCGGCAGCGGGGTGTAATTTTCGTGGATCCCCATCAGGTTATCCACGGCCACCTCTGCGGTTAGTGATGTACCGTCATGGAAGGTGATGCCTTCTCTCAGCTTGAAGGTCCAAGCGGTGAGATCTTCGTTGGCTTCCCAAGACTCGGCAAGGTAGGGCTGCGGATTGAGATTTTCATCCGGATAGAGCAGTGATTCCCAGACTTGCAGGGACCCATGGATCATGTGCCACTGGGTGTGACCGTAGTACAGATCCCGTCCGATTCCGATGACTATTTCTTCGGCATAAGACGGCTCGCTGTCTGCCGTCGGTTCCGCTGCCGGGGCTTCGGTGGGCTCCACAGCTGTCTCTTCACCAACCGGACTCTCCGCTACAACAGCCTGGGTGGGTTCCTCCACTAATATGCTGCAGCCGGTAAGTAGCAGGCCAATCAGGGCCAGTATTAATATTTGAAAGAAGGGATGTTTCATGATGGTCTCCTTGTGATAGATGAATATGAAATAATATTGGGATTGATTTTTTGTAAGTCCTTCTGGCGTTGTTTTTCCCGGTCAATGTCTACCAACGCCATTGTTCTTTTCTGAAAGATACCCACCTGTCCGTCCCGTTTTGAAATCAGCGGGCGCAGAGCTTCCTGCAGTTCCCTGCGGTGTGAGGACGGCAGCTTCAGGCGCTCTATCCACCAGTCGATCAGGGCTTGTTCGCTGGCGTAAAGGTAGTTCTGGCTGGCGTTGAAGATGCGCACGTCAGCATACAAACCCATCTCCAGCAGCACCGGATACAGCAGGTCCAGCTGGGGCGGAATCACCCGCTCCTCCCCTGTAAATCGGCGGTAGAGATCCTGGCTCCAGATCGACGGGGCACCAGTACCAAGCAGAATCATCAGATGCCAAGTCAGCGGCAGTAGATTGTCAATCACCAGGTCAATATCCAGGATGTTGTAGAGGGAGAAGGAGGCAA
Source organism: uncultured Anaerolineales bacterium (assembly GCA_964532455.1). Classification (GTDB taxonomy): domain Bacteria; phylum Chloroflexota; class Anaerolineae; order Anaerolineales; family UBA11858; genus B10-G9. Next base: position 4,605 of record CAZHHT010000003.1, on the reverse strand, counting down.
AGATTAGCTGGAAAGGGCCATAACCCTGGATGTCGGGCAGGGATTCTTCAATCCGATCAGGCAGCAGGGTAACGTTGGACAAACCTGCTGCTTGAAGATTGTCATTCAGGTGTTCCCTCATACGTTGGGAAGGTTCGATTGCCAGCACCCCTCTGGCCGCGCACGCCAGAGGTAGGGTAAAGGCCCCTGTACCCGATCCGATTTCCAGCACTCGGGCGTCTATCGGAAGGGCTTTTTGCAGGTAAGGGAGAACCCTATCGACATAGTCATTTTCCAGGACCCAGCTGTCATACCAGCCGGCTGTTCGATCCCATTGTTCGCTGTCAGTCTTAGATCTCTGCCGTCGGCAGGCGATGATGCGCTGCTTCCAGGTTTCAATGGCTGTCGTCATCACCACCTCTCTGTCCGAAGGGGTGTTTCTTTTGAGAGAGGAAGTGTAGTATTGATTTTGATTGACATGGATTTTTCAGCCCAGTGGGGCAGGTTGAGGGTATTGACAGTGATAGAGTGTGTCTTCTTACCGCGGCAGTTTTCGCACAGACCTGGAATATTCAACCGGGTGAGATCGGCCTGGAAGCCGTACTTTTCCATCAGGGTGGCGGCGAAAGATTCCGCGGGGTAGATATCCACTCCAACCACAGCGCCGCAGCGCCCGCAGACCAGGTGCAGGTGAGGGTCTTCGGCGCCTACTAGTTTAAACACCCGGTAACTCTCACCAAGGTTGACGGATATCACCAGGTTTAAATCCTGGAGGAGATCCAGGATGCGGTAGATAGTTGAAATATCAACCGCGTTATTAACCGCTGAACCTTCTCAAAGATCTCTTCTGCAGAAGCCAGCGAATCCATTTAGTGCAGGATTGACAGCACAATTTCGCGCTGTGGTGTCAGGCGAAAGCCCTTTTTCTGCAATTGTTCTATGAAAAAAGACTCGCGGGACATAATTTTTCTCCGTTTACGATAAATTTACTAGATAGTTATCTGTATTCAGTTTAGAAAATATCTGATTGATACAGTACAATGAAAAATCTCATATTTTCTAGATACAGCTAATTATTGCTATAGCATATATTTGCAATAACATACGATAGCAATAATTATATTAGATGTTTGAAAAAGATACAAGAGTATTGGTTATCGATCAAAATTATTATTTCCTATATTGTGCTCCCTGAAAAACCAGTGGAGTGTCAGGTTATTGCAAAAAGGATGGAAATCAGCCGGGTGTTGGAGAAGGGCATATTTTGTTAAAGGTTTAAGAAGGGTCGCAGTCAGCTTCGGCCTGTTCAGGAAAGCTTAGTACTAGCGCCTGAAGAAATTCATGTATCCTGCTGCGTAGAAGCCATTGTCGCGGAGGCTCGCGGAATGCTGGTTTCTCTCTGGAATATTCTCATCAAGCGTGAACTTTAATGCCACTTCGATGAGGAAATCATCGCCAATTAAATACTTGCGTCCGTCCTCCTTGTGGGGATCTGGGCCTGGGCTATGGATGAGAAATCGCAGAGGGGTATGACTCCACTATTATTTGCCAAGTATGGTCTGATTAGTTTGGGGACTGGTCAGGATCTTAAGTGTATTGTGCGTGGCGGCAGGCGCTGACCCCGCTCTTCGAGCAATATGGAGTGGACGTGGTTTTCACAGGTCATCATCACAACTATGAGCGTAACGAAGTCAATGGGGTCACCTATATTGTCACCGGCGGGGGAGGCACGCCGTTGTGCGTGATCGACAGATGGCCGAGGCAGACATCGTCGTCTATGCCACGCCGATCTACGTGTTTGGTATCTCCGGGCTGGTTAAGATGTTCCTCGAACGTTTCTACAGCCGGGGAGACAGCAGCGATTTAATGGTATCTAAAAGCGGACTGATGTTCCATCACGTGGATCATACCACTTGTTCGAAGCCCTTTGTCGCTCTTTTTTGCTGCGACAACCTGGAGGACGAAACTCCCCGGAACGCGCTGAATTACTTTCGAACCTTCTCCAGGTTCCTGGATGCGCCCCAGGTCGGCGCGCTGGTACGCAACGGGGGTCGACTATCGGGGCATGGTCAGGACTCGGAGCGTGAAAAACTGGTTCCCAAAATACTTAACGTGTACGGGGCCTACGAGCAGGCAGGACGCGAACTGGCGACAGAGGGGCGTATCCGGCGTTCCACCGAACGGCGCGCAAATCAGGAAATTGTCCCCGTGCCACTGTTCGGGATCCTGAAACGTCAGAAAGTATTCAAGAGAATCATGGTTGAGCGCGCCCGGGAGATGATATAACCCCCTGACAATTGAGATAATAATAACCGATCTCTGTGAATATATTCTCGAACAATACGCCCAGCAATTAACCCACGTTTTTCTATTAGCACAAGAAGGCGCGGAATTTATCCTGATAAAAAAAAGCTTTTTACCTAAGAAGCTGACCTATTCGTGTCATAGAGGGCAAGCGGGAGGTTCTCTACCCCCCCCTTGACTCTCCACCTACTGGAGATTGTATACTAGAGGTGAAGGCTTTCAGAAAGCATAACCGTGAGCGGAGAAACCAATGATTAGAATAGGACTATTTTCTAAACTTAGCCAGGTTCCGGTGAAAACGCTGCGCTACTACAATGAAATCGGGCTGCTCGAACCCGCCGAAATTGACAGTTTCACTGACTATCGGTACTACTCCGTCACCCAGCTTCCCCGCCTTAACCGCATTCTGGCGTTGAAGGATCTAGAGCTATCCCTGAATCAGATTGCCCAATTGTTAACAGAAGAACTGCCTGTAGAGCAACTCCGAGGGATGCTCCGTTTGAAGCAAGTTGAGATTCAACAGCGAATGCAGCAGCAGGAGGAGAAGTTGACTCGTGTAGCTGCCCGGCTGAGACAGATTGAACAGGAGAATAAAATGTCGAATTATGATATCGTGATCAAGAAAATTGAACCTCAATGGATCGCTTCTGTGCGAGATGTGATTCCCAGCTATCCCGAACAGGGGCATCTCTGGGGAGACTTGGAAACCGTGCTGGCCCAGAACCAGATCAAATCCGCCGGTTCCTGTTTTACGCTGTACCATTCCGATGAGCCAAAGATCGATGCCGAGGTGTGCGAACCCATCGCCGAAGACATCTCTCTGCCCCAAAATACCCAGGTGCAGACACGTGAGCTGCCCGGCGCCGAGGTAGCTGCTGTGATTCACCATGGGCCGTTTAACACTCTCAGCGAAGCCTACGAAGCGGTTCTAAAATGGATTGAGGCCAATGGATACCTAATCAACGGGCCTGGCCGGGAGATTTACCTGCAACCTCCGGCTGAGCCAGGCAGCCAAACCGATCCTGATACGGTGACGGAGGTTCAGTTTCCAGTGATGAAGGGTTAGAGATTTGGAGTGACAGCTTAACCAGCTCGTGCCCTGTTCCGAAGGCGGTCGGGTGTTGCTCACTTCGTCTGCACTAGGGAGAGACCAGGACAGACTTATCAAAGGGGAGTGGAGGTTAGGTTCCTCCTAACTCCCCATCTGCAAAGTCTTCAGATATGAGATGGAAATGCAAATGGTCCACTTCTTGGGCATTGCCGCCATTTACAATCAATCGATATCCTTTTGATTCCAGGTTGAACATCTTAACCAGATCATTGACCACGCTAAAGAGATCAACTTCAAATAGGTGATCAGCTGAGGGAAGATCAGCTAAAGAACGATACTTTGCTTTGGGAACAATAAGGATATGCAGCGGATAGGAAGGGGAGGGATGATGAAATGCCAAAACCGAGTCCCTCTCAGCTAATCGTCTGCCAGGAATTGCAAAACTGAAATAGGCAAAGATCCAATGCAGAATTAAACCTCCAACCCAGGTTTTAGCGATCGAATAAAGTAATTTGTGCATATTGATACTATACCCTAAATATTAAGGAGGCCAGGAGTCTGATACTTGAAAATATCAGTAGTAGCTTTACAATAGGGGGTTTTGTTGAGACGGGGAGACGTTGTGACCAGGGGACTGGGAGAGGGGAGACGTTGGGATAGGGAGGAGGGGGGAGGTTGAGACTTGGAGAGGATGTTTAAAGTTCAAATGCTAAACCTTAAACTTGTTAACGTATCATTGATTAGAAACTTAATAGTGCTGCCATCCACGACTAACAAAAAAGCCCCCGGAGGGGCTTTTTCTACTAACTGACTCTTACTCCGGACTCACGCCCAGATCATCCCAGGTTTCCTCCCACTCCTGGTTCTCAAGCAAGGAAAGCAGATCCGGAACAGATACATCAGCTAGATTTGAAGTCTCCAGAGCTAGCAAGATATCGGAAAACGCAAACCCGTCACAGTACCAAGTCATCACTTCCTCATAGCTGATATCATATGTTTCAACCATGCCCTGGGCAATGGGATGTGGATTGAGGGTGGAACAGTCGGTTTCCGGGTTATATTCTTCGTCGATTTGCGTCTCCACCTCCACAGCGGCGTCCGCTGCAACTTCGGGTCGGGATTGATAAGAGGCGGATTTTAACACATCCCCCTGGCATCCAGTCCCACCGAACAGTACAGACAGAATCACTGCGATCATTAGATATTTTTTCATAAGATTTATGAGTCCACTGAAAAAAGGTCGATAATTTAGTACTTCCGGATAATAGATC
>CAZHHT010000002.1:0-69330 GCA_964532455.1 uncultured Anaerolineales bacterium | reverse complement strand
TGGATATGCCGGGAGCTACGCCTTTCATAACTGGACTTTAAATCAGCTGACCGAACAACTCCGCGAGGGGACACCGGTCGTTGTCTCCCTGGGAGCCAATGGTGCGAATAGACCAGGGCATTTTGTTACCGTTTCTGGAATTTCAGAGGATGGACGCTGGGTGGTTTATAACGATCCCCTCTTGGGGCGAAAGACTGTTCCAGCAGTTGAATTTCTGACTCAATGGAAGAACCAGGGTAACGCCGGGTTGATTGTACAAAAGGAAACCCTGCCGGCGGAGGCAGATCCCATGCTGCCCTGGATGGGAATTTTCAGCGCGTTATCCATACTCACTCTTGCAGTAGGCAAATCGGGAGCGTCTGAAAGCAGTCGAGCCTTTAATGACCTTCGCCGAAAATTGACTGATCCTAAAAGAAAAGGGATTGGCGGCGGACTCACTGCCCCGGTGGATCTGGGGCCGGATACTAAAAAAGTGCCGCGTTATAAGACAAAAACCGTTTACCGGGGACTAAAAACAGTGAAGCTGGAAGTACCGGTATATAAGACCAAAAAAGTTAAGGTGGGCATGCGGGGATTCAAAAAGAAGGTGCCGATTTATGAGACCAGGCGGGTTCAGGTTGGCTTCAATACGGTCTCCAAAAGGATTCCGGAATATACTACCAAACGAATCAAAGTCGGGAACAAAACGATAAAACAACAGATTCCAGTGACTCGCTATCGGAACAGTAAGATAATGGAATGGAAAAAGACCACCAGGATGGCTCCTGTTTACCGGACCATTGGTTCAAAGAGGATCATGATAGGAACCCGGAAAGAAACACGCTGGAAAAAAGTGCCAGTGATAAAAAGGGTGCCGTATCAAAGCACTAAAACCATTTTCAGGCAGGTCTCGGAGTATAGGGATGTCAAAGTTTTGAAAGGATACCGGACAGTGACGGAGAAAGTGCCCAGATATGAATACAAAAAGATTTTAGCGGGGTACAAAACTGTTAACGAAACAGAACCGGTTTACGAGGAACAGCGGGTCCAGGTTGGCACCAAAACTGTCACCCGTCAGGTACCGGATTATCAAACTGTGCAGGTACCGGTAGGGTATGATGAAATTCCGCGGCAGGGGGAGAAAGATCCGGAAATCACTAAAGAAGAACTCAGACTAATTGAGAAATTAACTGAAGAAACGGATCCGGCTCCAAGCCCGCCCACGGGGTTTTCGTCTGATGTTTGGAAGAACCTTTCCAGTGAAACTCAACTTAAGATCCTGGCGGGAGGTTCTGTTGCCGAGAATATTTCAGAAAAGGTTAATGGTGTTGAGGAAGGCTGGTGGTTAAGAACATTGAAAGGAATTCATGATAAGTTTATTAAACCTGTAGAATTTTTTAAAAAGAATCCTGATGAACTACTGAAAGTAATTAATCCCGAGAAACTCCCAAAATTATTGAGTATATCTGCCAGTGAGTCGTGGGATTTTAATCTATTCACCCAGGAAGGAATGGTGGAAGGCACCTATGTGCCACCAAATTTTGGGCAGATCTTTTATATGGAGCAGAAGTTGAAAATCGAACAAAAAACGGTTTTAACTATTAATCCGGGATCATTGATTAACTACGACATTACAACAGCGAAAGGATCTGTAAAATTGGGAAAAAATATCAGCTATATCTTTGGGCCGGGTGAAATGGGGTTATCAATAAAGAATTCCAAAGAAGAACCAAAGTACGATTACACCGTCAAAAAACATTCAATCAAGGCGTCCTGGCGGGGATGGACATATAAGTATAAAGAAGAGGGAATCCTGATACGCATTGAAGATACACCAGCAGGGTTCCAAACAAAAGTAATAAACACATTAAAATGTGATACGAAAACGATTAAAACTGAAGGAATATTAGTTTTAACAGCTACCGCGCTCCTGGGATTTGAATTTGGTATCTTGCCAATATTGGGTGATGGTTTGATCCCGGTATTGAAATAGTAAATTACAGGAATTTATTATATGAATCAAAAAAGAATAGCGAAAGTACCAGCTCCTTTGATTTATTCACTATGTTTCTTTATATTCATGTCTGGATGCTCGAATAGATCAGACTTAAATTCATTTGAATCCATATTAATGTCTGATCCATCCAGCGTATCTAAAGGATTGATGCATGAGACATTTTTTTTGAGTAAGAATGTGAATGATGAAAATATAATCTCGATTACATCCCTCGATTTTCAAACTAATGAGAGGGAAATTCTAGTACGTGAAGGTAACGGAGTAGATCTTTCGTCAGATGGTAAGTTTGTGACTTATGTTTCCGGCGAGTATATAAATGGGGATTTTTGTGACGCTTTGTGGTTGTATGATCTAGAGAAACAAACCGAAGTAAAAATTGCAGGTTGGGATAAAAAGCTTTCCGAGGTTGCGTTGAGCAATCCCAGCTTTTCATCAGATGGGAAGAAAGTTGTTTTTTCTGTAACTTGGTTTGATACAGATAATGTTGGATTAGCGACCGTCAATATTGATGGTAGCAATCAGAAAATATTAAAAACTAGTTTACATCTTAATGAGGATCCAATATACTCTCCCGATGGCGATTTAATTATTGTCACTTGTGCAGGATTTGATGATGTCACAGGAGATATAGGATTCCAATTGTGTTTGCTGGATAAGAATGGATTATTCAGAAGGCAGCTTACCAATAGGGGAGATATTCATGGAAGTTATTACTTCACACCTGATGGGAAAAGGATTGTCTTTAGTGAATTCGAATTTGGCGGCCTATTTGGAATCATCAATAAACCAGAAGATAGATTCTATATTATGGATATAGATGGAGATAATAAGACTCTTCTCTTAGATTGGGAGGTCGGCGTTAGAGGTTTTAGCGACGATGGAGAAGAAATCATCTTCAAAGGTCGACTAGATGAAAAATCTCCCTGGGGGATCTATATCATCAATATCGATGGGACTAATCTCCGTCACCTGACCTATTTCGATGAGTTTCTTGAAGAGTGGTACGCCGATATAGAGCAATATTAATCATCCATCAATCTGCTAGGGGGAAGGGGGACATAGACCCCGGAGGTGTGAAACCTCCGGGGTCGCTATTGTTATCAGTTCCATTTATCCACATTCCCTACCTTCATTAACCGTCACCTACACAACAGTTATAATCCCCTCAAAATAGCCCTCAGAAAAAGGAGAAATATGATGGAAAAAGTGGACGGCTCAAATAAACCTGGAAACAAAGGATTTGATTTTGATCCTAAAAAATCTGGAACAACCGAGTCCTATACCGTTAAAGCCGGTGATACCCTGATCAGCATTGCTGAGAGAATCTACGGCAAGAGTTCAAAATCAACTTTTCAGGATATCTATGAAGCCAATAAAGCCCTCATTGGTGATGATCCTGACAAAATCAAAGTAGGGATGACTCTGAAAATCCCTCCCAAGAAATAAAACAATTAATAGTTTCGTTTTCCAGGAGGAAATAGATAATGAGCAGTAATGTAGACCTTGCAAAACTGTTTTCGGCTGTCGCAGAGACCATGGTTGAAAATCAGACCTCTCTCAACAAAGCTGATGAATACAACCAGGATCACGGCGACCACATGGTGGAAATTTTTGACCTGGTCTCCGGCACCATGAAAGATTCGCCCAGCGGAGATGCGGCCAGCGGGCTCGCCAAGGCCAGTGAATTGCTCACTGGTAAAAAGAGTGGATCCGCGGCAATGTCCGCCAAAGGACTGGCCCAGGCAGCGGAATATTTTCAGGGACAGGATCTGGATGCCACGCAGCTGCTGCCTTTGCTGCAGACTATGCTGGGTGGTGGTGAAGCGTCTGTCTCTCAGGCAGCTGGCGGATTGCTGGATTCTCTGGTGGGAAGCATAGGCGGGGACGACGGCCTGGATTTGGGTGATATCCTCAGTGCAGGTGCCGCTTTTATGGAATCCAAAAAGGAGGGGGACAGCAATCTGGAGGCCGCAGTGGATGAGGTGATCTCAGCCAGTAAAATGGGAGAGACACCTCACCGGGCTCAGTCCAGCAAGTTAGTTGCAGATGTGCTTCTCAAAACCCTGATGAGCGGTATGCAATAAATCTCAGAAAACTGGATATGATTTTAGAGACCCCACTTTTAGTGGGGTTTTTTACCTTAAAAAAAGAAAAGGCAGCGGATTCCGCTGCCTAATTTATTTAATCCTGGAACTGGTTTAGAAATAAACCTTGCGGGGAAGTTTTTTGGAGTTTGCCACCCAATCTATAACCATCTTTTTGGACGGCGGACGGCGGACTAACTTCTTCCTGGCATTGGTCTCCAGGATGGCCTCATGTAAGTTTGCAGCGTTGCGCTGAGCCAATTCAACCACGGTGTCCACACCGGCTTCTTCGAGCAGGTCGGAATATTCTTCTCCCACGCCTTTAATCCTGAACAGATCCACGTGATTGACCCATTCCAGGATCAATTTTCCGCTGATGCCTGCGGCCCGGGCAATTTCATCTCGGCCTTTGGCGGTGGCGCCTTTTTCCAATAAACTCTTGGTGCTCCGGACGCCTGCTTTCCGCAGCTGCCCGGCATATTTCTTTCCAATACCTTCAACCTGTTCCAATTTTGCCATGATGAACTCCTTTATACGCCGAATTTCAATGTAAGCCCATACTGATAAAAATACCCTTCCCGTATCAGGGGGAAGGATATTGGGTGTTTTTATAGTTCAGGAATGACCAAGTCCATGCCGGGTTTGATCAGATCCGGGTTGTCTCCGATGAGCTCTTTGTTGGCTTTGTATATCACCATGTATTTGCCGGCATCATCATAGTATTTTTTTGCGATTCCGCTTAAGGTATCGCCGCTGACTACAACGTGTTTTTTGACGACTTTTTTGTCTTTTATGGCTTGATGCTTTTCTGGCTGTTTCTTCATAGCATCTGCCTTAGCCTTTTCTGGATCTACGCTAGGAACTTTTCCTTTCATATCTATGAATTTTTCTTTAGCTGCTTTGGGTTGTTCTTTCTCTTCCTTGGAACCTAACAAACCGAATATCCCTTTCCTTGCCATAATTTCTCATTTGATGTCTATTATTGACCAAGTGAAATTATTGTAACACTCAATATTCCTGCATATATTAGATTTCTGTAAGGATTTCCTTGCCGGTCAGGGAGAGTTATTCATTCCAGCCTAAGGGATTCAACATGTTTGTTTAGGGGAAAAATTAATGGTGAGGTCAATTTTTTTTTACGTCTTGCCCTCTTCTTTCCAGACCGATTTAATAGAAATAAATTTACTCAGAATGGAGAACTTTCTGCTCGTAGCGAACCGCGTTGAGATAGCTGGCAGATAATAGGGAAATCAACAGGATTTGCAGGGCCCAGGTGGGGACCATCTTGCCCAGGGGTATAAATCCGCTGGCAGCTGCATGGATCTCCGTGCCGACAATGCCTAATACCACTGGAAAGACCGTGATCAGCAGCACACCTTTCCGCGCCAGGGGATCCTGGTCTGCCCAAAGCAGCAGGGTTGTCCAACCCAACATCAGGGCTGCAGTCATGCCTATTGCAAATCTATAGGCTGGATCCGGTATGGGTTTGAAACCCAGAAAAAAATTTGTTAATTTTGGGAAAAGCAGGGAGATGGCAGCGATTAAATCAATCACTGCGCCGATCCAAAAAGAAACTCGCAGCCAGAAAACTGTGTTGTGTTTATTCATTATCTCTCCTCAAAGGTCCGCACCAGGTCCAGAAATTGCTGGTACTGTGTACGTAAATCCGAATCCTGGTTATCGTGTGAGCTGGTATAGCTGTAGTCGATAGTCAGGAAGTCGTCCGCCCCCGCAAGTTGAAAGGGAAGCTTACTCCCGGGCAGGGCTCTGGCATTGGTTCCTGAAAATAAATCCCTGAGGGCGTATTCATCACGGTCGAAAACCACAAATTTCTCATCAAAATCGGGTTGATCAGGGAATTCCACCCGGATGAGCCCCTGATGTTTTCCCGCCCAATCGAAAAACTTGTCTAATATTTTATCCATCAAGTTTCCCAGTATCCTTTGGGTGTCAAGGGGAGGAAGCGAGGCGAGGGAAAACCGGGGCAGCGCCAGCTGACGGGAGATTACCCCAAATACCCCTGTTCCCATTGAAGTGTTCTCATTGTGGGTATTCACCAAATCAAACAAGTACAAATCCCGGTCGAATTCTCTCCGCTGGTAAAGGTTGCGGAGTTTCAGAGTTTGGTTACCCTCGTTATGATAAAGTTCTTCCAGGTGTGTCATTAGTTCCGGAGGTGGCTCTACCAGCGGTTCAAAGCCCAGGGCTTGCGTCTGACTAATTTTTTCTTCCTGGCTCTTTCTAGAGGCAAGAATTGCAAAGAGCAGGAAAATAACAAATAGCAGGATCGCCAGGATTGCCAGGAGCTCAGTATTTCCTATCATAGGGTTACTCATTTATGTTTAAGTTTGAAGCCCGTTTATTGATTATCGTTTCTCACGACCAGTCACTTGCCGATTTTTAATTTTGGGAATACGGTCAAATAAATTCCTTGTAATATTATCCTCCAACTTAATCAAATCGGATTTATTGAGTAAGTAAGTAGATTTTGGTTAATTGTGCCCAACAACACGATTTTTCAGTACTGGAGGATGCGGTTTTGATAAGACCTCATCACCCTGTATAAGCTATCTTTCGAAAGCAGTTTTGATTCGGTTCCTCTCTCCACTATCCGTCCCTGGCTCAGGACCAGGATCTGGTCCACCCTGGACAAGCCGACCAGCCGGTGTGTCACCAGCAGAGCAGTTTTATTTTTCAGGATCTCAAATAAAGTGTTCAACACTTCCTGCTCGGTCAGTGGATCCAGGTTGGCGGTAGGTTCGTCCAGTAAAAAGACCGGCCCATCCTTAAGGACTGCCCGGGCAATCAGGATTCGCTGGCGCTCTCCGGCACTTAACCGCTGACCGCGTTCACCGATGGTTGTCTGATAGCCATCCGGGAGGGAGTAAATCATTTTATGAATTCTGGCTTTCCTGGCAGCAGTGATGATTTCTTCATTTCCGGCACCTGGATTGCCCAGGGCGATGTTAGCCTGGATTGTATCGTGGAAGAGATAACCATTTTGGGATACCACGCTGATTTGCTGGCGAATAGCCTCCTGAGTCAACGAGGATAACGATATCTTTTCCTCCCCAAGTAATAATTTTCCTTGATAATCCCCCCAGAAACGCAGCAGTAGATTGGTCATAGTTGATTTGCCACTACCGCTGGGTCCAACGATTGCCAGCGTTTCACCCTCGCGAAGGCGGAAGCTGATCCCATCCAGGGCTGGCTGCTGGCTGCCGGGATAAAGAAATCTCAGATTTTCCACTGTCAACGAGAAGCGGGAAGGGAATGAGACAGGGTGGACCGGGTCAACTACTACGGGTTCAGCATCCAACACTTCAAACAGCCTGGAACCGGCTTTTAGGGAGCTGGAAAGTGTTTCCATCGCATGGGGTAGCGGTTGAACGGCTTCAAACGAAGTCAGGGTCAGCAGAGCCAGGGCGGCCAACATCACCCCAGGGATCTCGCCATCTTGGATTAACGGGATGGCAGTGATCAGGGCCAGCCACATGGCCAGATTGCTTAATAGAATCAGTAATCCTTTGTTTAGACCACTGATCCGCGCTAATCTCAGTTGGGCGGTGTTGTAGCATTGATTTATTTCTTCAAGCTGATTTTGTTTCCCCTTTGACTGACCATAGACTATTAAATCTGGTAGCCCCTGGATAAAATTGACCAGCCCCTCAGTTAACAGGGAGCGTTCCGATACCAACTTTTCCCCAGTTTCGCGGGTTAAAATCCGAACCAGCAAAGGAAGGATTAAACCACTGAGGAAAAAAAATCCCCCCAGCAAAATTCCAAATAGCGGATGATACCGATCCAGGAATAGGGATATGCTCAGTCCGATCAGCAGGGCAACTAGAGGAGGAGCAGCTGAGCGGACATAAAAATCCTCCAGGGATTTGATATCTGAAATAATCCGGTCCAGCAGATCGCCGGACCGGAAATTAAGCAGACGCGCGGGAGCCAGGGGAACAAGGGATTTATAAAACCACACACGCAGGTCGGTGAGAACTTTGAAGGTTACGCTGTGGGATACCAGGCGTTCGAAATAGCGGCTGATGCCGCGTAAAATACCAAAAAAACGCACTCCGACAATGGCTACTTGCAGCGTCGCGATTGAAGGATGCAAAGCAGCGGTGGAAATCAGCCAGGCAGATGTACCCATCAATCCGATACTGGAGCCGATGGTCAAAACCCCGAGCAGGGCTGATAGCAGAACCTGGCCCCAATGTTTGGCTAAAAAACCTACCAGGCGCTGCCAGATAGGCTGCAGGGGAGTGGGTTGATGAGAGACTGGGAGAGAATGAGACGGGGAGACTTGGAGAGATGGAGACTGGGAGACTGGGTACCGGTGGTTCAGAGGTGAGATTAATTTATTCCACGTACCTTCTGGTGGGAAGTGGGTGACTGATTCACCAGTGTAAGCCCGGACCAGATCAGTGTAGATTCCACCTTTCTTTATCAGGTCTGAGTGGGTTCCTTCTTCCACGATAGAGCCCTCATGGAGAACCAGGATCCGGTCAGCCTTATAGATGGTGTTGAGCCGGTGGGCGATAGTGATCACGGTCCGCCCTGCCATCAAGTTCCGGGTTGAATCCGCCAATCGTGATTCCGTAACTGGATCGAGCTGGGAGGTAGGTTCGTCCATGATCAGGATTGGTGCATCTTTCAAAAAAGCCCGGGCCAGGGCAAGGCGCTGTGCCTGCCCGCCGGAAAGGCGGGCCCCACCTTCGCCGATTAAGGTCTCGTACCCCTCGGGCAGGGAGTCGACGAACTCGGCGAGGTGGGCAGCGGATGCCGCTGAAGCCACAGCGCCCAAATCTGCGTCCGGTCGAGCCAGCCGGATATTGGCAGCAATTGTATCCTGGAAGAGCGCCGGTTCCTGGGGTACCCAGGCGATCTGGTCCCGCCATACTGCCAAATTATCTTTAATCAGCAATTCCCCGTTGATTCGGATTTCTCCTCTTGTGGGTGGGAAAAATCCCAGGATAAGATTGGCCAGAGTGCTTTTCCCGGCGCCGCTTTCTCCGACCAGAGCAATCTGGTCACCTTGATTAATAGTTAGGGAGAGGTTATTAAGGGCGGCTTGATTCTCTCCAGGGTAGCTAAAGCTGACCTTGTCCAGAGTCAATTTTTTCAGAGGCGGAGAAAGCTTATTATCTGAGGAAGTCAGGGATAATTTATCATGAATAGGTTCTGTATCAAGGATCTCAAAGATACGCACCGCTGAGCTTTGACCCTCCATCCCGGCATGAAAACGCAGACCCAGCTGTCGCAGTGGGATGTAAAATTCAGGGGCGATCATCAGCATGAACAATGCCTGTTCTAAAGTAACCCGGAAATACAGCAACCGCAGTCCAATCTCCACTGCCACAATGGCTGTGCTGAGGGTTGCCAGCAATTCTAGCGCCAGGGCAGAGAGGAAGGTCACCCGCAGGACCTTCATGGTGGTTTTCCGGTACTGGTCGCTGGTCTCTTTGATTTTCTCTGTTTGTGACTGAGCCAGGTTAAATAATTTCAGTGTTGTTAAGCCGTGCAGACTGTCCAGGAACTTAGCAGCTAGTTTGCTGAGGGTGCTGAACTGACGGTCAGTGACTGTTTGGGCGCTTTTCCCAATCAGGTACATGAAAAATGGAATTAACGGAGCGGTTACCAGCAGCACCAGCCCGGAAAGCAAATCCAGGGGAAATACAAACATTAGAATTGTCAGGGGAACTAGGGCTGAAAGTACCAGCTGGGGAAGGTACTGGCTGAAGTATGCATCCAGCGCTTCCACTCCCTCCACTGTGGTAGCGCTAATTTCCCCGCCCTGCTCCTTCTGGGTAAAAGCAGGACCTAATTTTTCCAAATGATTTAGCAGCAGGGTCCTGACACGGCCTTTAACCTGGACAGCGATGATTGTAGCGCTGACGCTGCTTAACCAGGAAAGAAATGCCCGCAGTGTGAAAAATACCAGGGTGAGCTGCATTAGCCCCCAGACTTCGGTCAATCCTTCCTGATCCAGGAAAACCCTGCTAACAATCTGGCTGATAAACCGTGCCTGTCCAATGGTGAGCAGTCCGGAAAAAAATCCCAGGCTGATAGTGAGCGCCAACCAGAGGCGGCTTTTTTGAGCAAGATGGAGAAGGCGTGAGTTTGGGAACATATTTCAGACCTGAAACGTTCTTCATTATAGTATCACAGTCGTTTATCCCGCTATATGACCAGATTATGGATTGTTTAGCCAGTGATAGACCCTGACCGGAAAAGGAATCGTGCTATACTTTTTTTAGATCCTTATAAGTGTTCACCAGGAGGAAGCAGCATGCCTGTAGAAAGTCGATTTTTAATACTGCTTGGACCGCCGATGTCAGGAAAAGGCACCCAGGCCGTCCGCTTAACCCGGCTGCTTGGCATTCCCCAGGTCGCTTCCGGTGACCTGTTTCGGGATAATGTTAAAAGGGAAACCAATCTGGGGATGGAAGCAAAAAAATATATCGATCGGGGAGACCTGGTTCCGGATGAGGTCACTATCGGTATGGTCAAGGAACGACTGCATCGGGAAGACTGCCTTGGAGGAGCTCTGCTGGACGGATTTCCACGGACAATTCCCCAGGCGGAAGCATTGGATGAAATACTGGTAGGTGTAGGCGCGTCCCTGGCAGCGGTGATTTCAGTAGCTGTTCCGGAAGATGTCCTGGTGGAGCGCGCCAGCGGTCGGCGGATCTGCCGGACCTGCGGTCAATCCTACCACATGAAGTTTGACCCGCCAAAAGAACCCGGAATTTGTGATGAAGATGGGGGTGAACTGTACCAGCGGGAGGATGATAAATCGGAAACCGTCAGGCAGCGTTTAGTGGTTTATCAGGCACAGACAAGTCCTTTAGTAGAGTTTTACCGGGCACGAGGAATCCTGCATGAGGTCAACGGGAACCAATTAATAGATGACGTTGCAGATGATATCCTGCAGGTGGTCAACGAACTGTAGTATAAAAAATTATATTGTTGAGTCTTGGAAAAAAGAAGCAATAAAAGAGGCTGTCTAAAAAGGCAGCCTTTGTCATTTTATCTGCTCTCTGCGCTAGAAGGCAGACCTGCGGGAAACCATTTCTCCAGGTACGCTGAATAGTTCGTTCATATAGCGGATTCCAGAGAATTTCAGTGTTGGCGGAGGTTTTTATCTGAGCTCCTCGTCAAGCCCGTCCTGAGTAGCTGACGCGTAGCGGCGGCGTATCGAAGGGTCGGGCGACAGTGGGACTTGGGGAAAATGTTTGAACGTTGAAAGCTATCAAAAATAAACCTATCCCCTGTCCCTTTTCCTGGAGGAAAGGGGCATTTGGACCGGTATATTCCCCGGTCCATCAGTACCCAACCAGCTCCAAAAAGTACTCTCCCCCTTCCAGCTGGAAGGGGGCTGGGGGGTAGGTCATTTCCTATCACAGAGCTGGATTAATCACCATGGCTAACTGATCTCATTATGGATCCTTCGCGGGGCCTGTCCTGAGCGAAACGTAGTGGAGTCGAAGGGCTCAGGATGACAAACTTGGAATGAGTCCCATTTTAATGGGACTTACTCTTCCTAGCCCGCGATTTTAATCGCCGGGTAATCGTGGAGTTGAGAAGATTGCCGCGCCCCGAAAGCAGGAGCTCGCAATGACAGATTAATCCAGGATTTCCCTCTCCATATACAATCGCCTTGGTTGGTTAATCTCATCATGGATCCTTCGCTGGAGGTTCTCCTGCGCCCCTCGCCAAGCCTGTCCTGAGTGAAGAGCAATGGAATCGAAGGAACTGTCCTGAAAGCAGTCCAGGGAATAATCGCTTTAGATTGATGGGATTAGGGTTATATACAGAGGGGCTGTGCCAAATTAATTGGCACAGCCCCAACTGGGGACAACCTCTCCTTTATTTAATAGTGCAGATCACTGCTTTCCGGGCTGAGCCTTTTTCTGAAAATCCAGATAGCCCACCCCTGGTATAGCAGGATAATCGGCATGAAAATCGCCACCACAATGGTCAACACCCGCAGCGTATATTGACTCGAGGAAGCATTGTAGATGTTAAGACTATAGGCAGGATCAATTGACGAAATCAATATCCGCGGGAAAAGACCGGAGAAAACCATGATTGTGGCCAATAAAATGGCCAATCCACCAAAGATGAAAGTAAGCCCTTCCTTTCCTTTTCGCAGGAACCAACCGTATGCCAACAATGAAACTGCTGCTAGAATCGCCGGGATTAAACCGTCAAATCCTGGATTGTTAAGAATGTCCGTTTTTAAGTAGGTCCATGCCAGGAAAGCCACTGTCAGGGTCACTACGGGAATCCAGATTTTACCGGCGATATCTTTTGCTTTTTGATTGAGTTCCCCTTCCAGTTTTATTCCCAGGAAGCTGGCTCCGTGCAGCATGAACAAACCCAGGAAGACCAAACCGCCCAGCAGGGAGTAGGGATTAAGCAAAGGAATTAATCCACCGTAGTAGTTCATGTCAGCCTCAATGGCAAATCCTTGCATCATGTTGGCAATAGTCACACCCCAGAGCAGAGCGGGAACCAGGCTGCCGATAAATAGCGCCAAGTCCCAGCGATTTCGCCAGGCCTGATTCTCCCGTTTGCCGCGGAACTCAAAAGCCACTCCTCGAATGATCAATCCCAACAGCATAATGATCAGCGGGATATAGAAACCACTGAAGAGTGTGGCATAGACATGAGGAAAAGAGGCGAACATGGCAGCACCGGCGGTTATCATCCAGACCTCATTGCCGTCCCAAATAGGTCCAATGGTGTTGATGACTGCTCTGCGCTCGTTATCCTTTTTCGCGATTATCAGGAGCAGGATGCCAGCGCCGTAATCAAATCCTTCTAAAAAGAAGAATCCCATAAACAAGAATGTGATCAGAATAAACCAGATTGTGTTGAAGTCCATGATTACTCTCCTATGGCATCCGCTGCGGGTGGATCGCTCTTACCGTATTTTAACCCTAGCGAAATACCCACAATCATCAGCAATCCATAAACCAGCGAAAGGCTGACCAGGGAGAAGATGATATTTCCAGAACTGACATTCGGGGAAACTGCATCTTCAATTTTCAGCAAACCGCGGACAATCCAGGGCCAGCGCCCGGTTTCTGCTACCAACCAACCTGCTGTAATGGCCAGGGTTGGCAGCAGCCCGGCAGGGATGATGATTTTTAAGAACCAGGGCCGCTTTCCAGGGTCAGTTTTGAAGGACCAGAGCACGGCCAGGCCGGAAATAAGGATCATCAACAGACCAAATCCAATCATAGTCCGTGAGGACCAGTAACTTAATGTGACCGGCGGGATGTAGTTTCCCGGTCCGTAGATAGATTCAGCCTCGGCCTGCAGTTCCTTGATACCAACGACCTCACTGGTGAAGTCATTATGGATCAGGTAGGAAAGCATATAAGGAACTTTCAAATTGTAGGGATTCTCCTGGTTTTCTTGATCAATGATGGCAACGACTGAGAATGATGCCGGTTGTTCGGTTTCCCAGTGTCCTTCCATGACCGAGATTTTCATTGGCTGAATTGTCACCAGAAATTGACCCTGAGCGTGTCCGATCAATCCCACCAGCACTGATCCAACCAATGCAAATATGGCAGCCCAGCGGAAAGAACGCTGGAAAAAATCCTGAGTCTGGGGATTTCCCTTTAATAAGTGATAGGCGCTGAAAGCCATTACCAGGAAACCTCCGACAGAGATACCCGCAGTCAGGACATGGGGAAATTGATACCAGACATTTGGATTCCCGGCCAAAGCCCAGAAGTCGGTCATTTCTGCCCAGCCGTTTCGGATAGTGTATCCCACGGGATTTTGCATAAAGGAGTTAGCTATTAGAATCCAAAGGGCGGAAATATTGGAACCAATGGCGACCATCCAGATGGCAGCTAAATGGGCTTTTTTCGAGAGTTTATCCCACCCGAAGATCCAGATACCAATAAAGGTTGATTCCAGGTAAAAGGCCAGCAATCCTTCAATAGCCAGCGGGGCGCCAAAAATGTCGCCCATGAAGCGGGAATATTCCGACCAGTTGAGGCCAAATTGAAATTCCTGAACGAGGCCGGTCACTACACCAATGGCAAAGTTGATCAGGAATATCTTTCCCCAGAACTTGACCATTCGTTTGTAGATCTCATCGCCGCTGATTACATAGCGCGTCTCCAGCACAGCCAGGAAGAGAGCTAATCCCAGCGTAACAGGGACAAAAAAGAAATGGTAGATGGTAGTGATTGCGAATTGCCATCTCGCCAGTGTTACAGGTATCATAAGCACCTCTCTTTTTGATTAATTCCAATCTGCGGGATCGCAGTGTCTTCATCTAAGACCTTGCGGGGATAGCAGACTAGCATAATCCTCATTTTACCTTATTCAGAGGGATCTAGTTTATCCTGTCAGGGTTGTTTTATTGATGCTGAGGGTAAAACGGATTTGAATCTGGAGACTGGTTTTTTCCCATAGAAGAAGTCATCCAATACCAGTGCTGCCCTTCGGAAGGTGCCGGATTTGGATATTCCCCAACGGACCAGATTATGAGCCCGATTATCAGGATGGGAATAAGGGCATACTGCCATACACCGGCCGCAGTCAGTTCCGATAATAGTCCAGTAATGGTAGCAGGATTCAGGAGTAATTTTCCAGCGCAGAACGCCGTTATTCACCTCCCGGTCTCCTAGGGGGATGGATTGGCTGGGGCAGTTATCAGCACATTTTTGGCAGATATTACAGAAATCGATCAGACTTCCATCTGCCTGGTAATTGTCTGTGATCAGGGGCAGATCGGTTGTCACCACGCCTATCCGCACGCGGGGACCCTGGCGGGGAGTCATCAGCAATCCCATCCGGCCGATTTCCCCTAAACCTGCATCTCTGGCAACCAGGGGAGCAATAACTCGATAGTTTCCGTCAATGTGAGCCCGGGCAGGAAAACCCAGGGAGCGGATTGCAGCTGCCAGCTGCACGGCAACCCGGGCCGCCTCAACATACTGAAGGCCGGATTCCATAGTAACCGGAGGGTAAGGGGCTGAGCTGATCATTTGATAATCCATCTCGACAGTGAAGGCGATAGCGAATTTGTGTTTAAGCTCGACTGGTGCGCCATATTTTCCACTGCCGCGACCGATATGGGAGTAGATATGGGCAGATTTAAGGATAGTTATCCCGCAGTCCAGGGCGCCATAATATTTCGTGAGGTATTTCACCGTCCGGGTCAGGGTTTCCGGGGAATAATCCTTCTTCTGCTTGGCGACCGGACCATCCACTGCTTCCCGGAGTGCATCCGTCAGGTAAAAACTGGCTCCTGCAGCAGCCGAGTGCAGGGGTTCTGTGTAGCTGGCTTCGGGAGAGAGCAACCCCGGTTTCTTTCGTGAGGCATCATCCTGCTCCTGATGTTCGGGATGAAGCCGGTAATATGTCTCATAATCGGTGGAACCTGGGATTAAGCGGGCTCTGGCGAAAATGATTTCCCGTTCATCAACCTGGTGGTGAGGATCAGAATATTCTCCGGATTCTTTCCCCAGCGGGAAGTAAAAAACCAGCGCTGTGATCAACCCTAAACCCAACAGAATACCAATAAAAATTATTCTCCTCTGTGGAGGAAGCATAAGGGAGCTTGATAATAAGGCTGTTCCTGTCAGGGTGATCCCCGCTGACCAGATTGAAGCCTTTTGTTCCCCTTCCTGGAGGGAGGTAATCACAAATGTAAAGCCAAGTATAAAAAACCCTGCTGAGATAATTAAGAGGAATATCGTGGTGGCGAAATTCATATACTTATTCCCTGTAATCCTTGCCCTGATCAAAAAGATTGTTTTTTGTGAGGTAGTTTAATTATAGCGGGGTTTGCCATGCTGAGTACTGAATATTCTTGCTAGTCCCTCGATATTACCCATGTTTGACTGCTTATCCTGGAAGCCCCTACATTCAGGTGAATAATAAGATTGTATATACAATTTCTCATTGTTCAGTTGACGATCTTATCCGTTCATGCTATATTAATTCAATGTAGGTGGAGAACTTCCACTACAGGAGCAGAACGTACGTTTCTTGAGCAATTATTTGTTTAGAACGAGGGGGAACGCCCTGCTGAGTTCATATCATTTAGTTCGAAGGAGATTTTTTATGGCAGAGCGTGAGACCGGTACTGTAAAATGGTTTAACGCAGGAAAAGGCTACGGTTTTATTGAACGCGACAATGGTGAAGGCGATGTATTCGTCCACTACAGCGCGATCAACGGAGCTGGATTCAAAACGCTTGACGAGAGTCAGCGGGTTGAATTTGATGTTGTTGAAAGCGACAAGGGACCGCAAGCACAGGATGTTCAAGCCCTGGGTGAGAGCGCAACTTCTTTCAGCACCGGACCGGAAGACAGTGGAGACATTTTCAGTGACGATTCTGATGATGATTCCGATGAAGATTCCGATGACGATTTCGACGATGATTCGGATGACGAATCCGGCGACGATTTCGACGATGATTCGGATGACGATTCCGACGACGAGTCCTAGTTAATCCACTTTAGACAGTCAAAAGGGCAGCGAGAAATCGCTGCCCTTTTTAGATTCTATTCCCATTTTCCGGTACAATTGGAAGAGGGAGGGAAGATTGTGAATTGGTATAAAGAAACGATACAAATAGAAACCCGGGGGAAAGGACTTTATCCAATTACGCACCAAATTTCCCCTTTGATCCAGGATTGGGCAATAAAGGAAGGGGTTTGCCATTTATTTATTCCTCATACCAGCGCATCCCTGGTGATCAGTGAGAGTTATGATCCAACAGCCAGACAAGATTTGGAAGTATTTTTAGAACATCTTGTGCCCGAAGGGGAATCCTGGTACCGTCATACGCTGGAAGGCAGGGATGATTCTCCATCCCACATGAGATCCATATTGACTGCAACCAGTTTAAGCATTCCTATCGATGGGGGAGAGCTTCATCTCGGGACCTGGCAGGGGGTATATCTGTTTGAACATAGGAATCAACCTCACCGGAGAAGTGTGCTCATCCGCTGTTTATCAGCAGCCTGAGGGGGGTAGATTGAATTTCAGGAAAGTAAAAAAAGAACTAGTCCTTTATATTGGGTTGTTTTTTTGCCTGGCTATTGGCTTTGGAGCATGCAGCCCGGATGACGCCAGTTGGCTGGATCCTGTTCCCAGTACCACGCCTGCGGGGTTTTTTTCTCCCAATCAGCTTTTCAGTGTCTATTTTACTGCGCCAGCAAATGATAATTTCCGGGGCGGACCAGACCGACTGCTGGCCGACTCACTGGATGACGCCCGGTATCAAATTGACGCGGCTTTGTATGATCTTAACTTGTGGACAATCAAGAATGCGTTGATTCGGGCTTATCAAAGGGGAGTAGTTGTCAGGATAGTGGTGGAAGAGGATTCAATAGACCGGCCGGAGATCCAGGAGTTAATAATTACTGGAATCCCGGTTATTCCAGATCAGGCTGAAGGATTAATGCACAATAAATTTATTATCATTGACCAGAAAGAAGTTTGGACTGGCTCGATGAACATGACCCTAAATGGCGCTTATCGCCACCTTAATAATCTGGTACGCATCCGTTCTGTACTGGTGGCGGAAAATTACACGGCAGAGTTTGAAGAAATGTACTTGGAAGGGTTTTTTGGAGAAATAATCCTGGAAAACACACCCCATCCGGTAATAACTATTGACAGTATACAGATAGAAACTTATTTTTCACCGGACGATTCCACTGCTGCACGGATTATCGAGCTGATACTGGAAGCGGAGCGGTCGATTGATTTTATGTTTTATGCATTCACCTCAGACGCAATTGCCGATGCGCTTATCTATCAGGCAGACCAGGGTATTATTATCCGGGGTGTGGTTGATGCCTACCAGGAGCGTTCAGGATTGGGATCTGAATACAGCAGATTGCGGGACCATAACTTGGAGGTTCTATTAGATGGGCATCCGGAAAAGATGCACCATAAAGTGATTATCCTGGATGGACGGATTGTGGTCACCGGTTCCTACAATCTCACCCGCAGTGCAGAAACAAAAAACGATGAGAACACGTTGGTGATTCACAGTGAGCAGGTTGGAGAGATTTTTTTAAGAGAATTTGAATGGATCTTCAGTGAAGGGAAAATCCGCAGAACAAATTCGATAGGAGTGCAGTTCATACTAGCCCTGAACCCAAGTTGTCATGTATAATAAATAGAACTGATAAAAACTGATCGTTTTTCCTGAGGAAAGTAAAGATGGAAGACAAAAAAACCGGATCTATTCGGGAATGGAAGCGGCTGGTTAATGAATTTCAAAAGAAAAGTGACCGGGCTGTAGCAATTCTAGGGACCACCTATTTGAATACCCATCTTTCTCGGCTGCTTGAGTGTTTCATAATTGAAGACGAAAAGATTTCCAAGATGCTGCTGGGGGAAGAAAATCCGCTGGGTACTTTTGAAGCGCGAATCAAAGCAGCCTTTGGATTTGGTTTAATCAGCAGAACAGAGTATCATGACCTGGTCTTGATCTGGCACATACGGAACCGATTTATTCGTGATATGGGGGAGGGCAACTTCGCGGAAATGGAAATTAGAAACCTCTGTAAAAGACTAAAAATCCCGGATGAGGTAATCTTGCAGGAAGAAAACCCCTCACCCAGGCGCCTGTTTGTGTTTGGAACAGCGATTCTAGCGCAGCAGTTGATGTATCGGGCCAATGAAGCAAACGATGAGAAGCGTGTTCTACGGGATAATTTTATCCTCGTAAATATTGAATAGAATCTGAGGCAGCAAATTTCGAGGTTTTAGGGGGATTTGTTATTTAAGTTCACGGTGGTGGGGGAAATTGATGCCAATTATTTGGATAACCAGCTCTTTTTTTGCGGGAGTCATAGCAGCTGATGCCCTTTCCCGGGGTATCTTTGCCTGGATTCTTTTTGGGGTGGGAGGCAGTCTGCTGCTGGGCAGCCTTCTTTGGCTAAAATTTCCCGGTCACCAGAGATTGTCAAACGTACCTAAGGTCTTGATCCTCAGCCTTTTTTTAGCATTTACTGCCGGTGGCGTCCGGTATCTTTTAGCACTGCCGGATTTCCAAAATCCAGACTATCTAACAAATTATGCCGACAAAGATTCACAAGCAACTCTTACTGGCTTGATAATTGATTTTCCGGATTCTCGAGATCAGGTGACCAATCTCCGTGTAAAAACTGAATATATTCAAATTACCAAGGACGGAGAGACTCTCAGTGTCCAGGGGCTGCTGTTAGCTAAAATTCAAGTAGAAGAACAGGTTCAGTACGGAGATCGAGTTATCCTGACTGGATATCTGGAAACACCGCCTGAAGGAGAAGGGTTTTCGTATCGGGATTATCTGAAGCGCCAGGGTATCTATGTTTATCTGCCCAATGCGGAAGTTGAAATAGTGGAGTCTGGCCAGGGGAATATTCTGATGCGGGGCATCTTTAGGCTGAAATCCAGGGCAATGGCTGTTTTATACAAGCTTTGGCCTGATCCAGAAGCTTCCCTGCTGGCGGGAATCTTATTGGGGGTTGAAACCGGGATTCCTGATCAAGTACAGCAGGCTTTCCGGGATACTGGGACTTCACATATTATTGCCATTTCCGGGTTTAACATCACCATTGTGGCAGGATTGTTTTCTCGATTTTTTAGCCGGCTGCTAAATCCCCGCCAAGGAGCTATTGCAGCTGTACTCGGGATTGGGGTTTATACCCTGCTGGTATGCGCAGATGCCGCAGTTATCAGAGCAGCCGTGATGGGTGGTTTGTCAATCTTTGCCCAACAAATCGGAAGGCGCCAGCATGGGATAAATGCAGCTGCGCTGGCGAGCCTGATCATGATTCTGTTTAATCCCCAACTTCCCTGGGATATCTCGTACCAGCTTTCTCTCTCTGCGACTTTAGGATTGATCTTATATGCTGATCCATTTTCTCAAAAATTTTTAGAATTCTCATCCAGGATCCTGCCCTTGGAAACTGCTCAACGAATCACTCAGCCGGTTAGTGAATACGTTTTGTTTACTTTTGCAGCGCAGCTGGCAACCTTTCCGGTCATGTTGTTCCATTTTCATTCATTTTCCCTCAGTACCTTCCTGGCGAATCCAGCAATTCTTCCGGTACAGCCGCCTATTATGCTGGCAGGGGGATTAGCGTTAATTCTGGGATTGATCTGGTTCCCATTGGGCAAGGTAACTGCACCGCTGGTTTATCCTTTTGTGCTCTACACAATTCGGGTAGTGGAGTGGTTCAGCACAATGCCTTTCAAAACCTTTTATACTGGAGAAGTGGGGAGAGGATGGGTTGTATTGATTTACCTGGTTTTGGCAGTTGTAACCTTTGGAGGAACTCTTTTAACCCGGATCACCGCTGCCTTAACCCCATCGCTGATTGCAGCTGGCTTGGGTTTAGCCTTGATAGTAAGTTGGCGGTCAGTATTCAACGCTCCGGATGGAATGCTGCACATTTTCTTACTGGATGTAGGGACCGGTAGCGCGGTATATGTCGTTACTCCTTCAGGACAAAAAGTACTAATTAATGGAGGTCCCAGCCCAAAACGCTTGTCCGATCACCTGGGACGCAGACAACCTCCCTTCCGAAGAGAGCTGAATTATCTTCTGATTGCCTCTCCTCTGGAACAGGACATCGATGCTCTTGCTGTAATTCTTCCTCGTTTTCCGCCGGATGAAGTGTACTGGTTGGGTGCAGATTCTCTCTGCTGGGAAGCGGAAAACCTGAGAAACGAATTAGAGAAGAATAATATTCGGACAACCTACGGGGAACCCGGACAGGTTCTGGAATTGGGCGATGGCGCAAAAATAACAGTGCTTTCTGAAAGCCGTCGAGGAGGAACTCTCCTGGTTGAATATAAACACTTTCGAGCCATATTTCCTTTTGGAATCATGGAAGAATATCGGGAGGAAGTGAGAATGGGGCGTGATTTGGGAGAGGTGACCTTATTCCTGCTGGCAGATAACGGGTACCAGTCCAGCAATCCTTCTAAGTGGATCAGAAACCTGAATCCCCAGAGCTTTTTATTAAGTGTGGGGATAAAAGACAGTCAGGGGCTTCCGGATAGAGGATTGATTGATCGGCTGGCGGGATATTCCTTGCTACGGACAGATCAACATGGGTCGATACAGATTACAACTGACGGAGTGCAGATGTGGATCCAGGTAGAAAAGTTGGATTGAATGTGATACAAATTAACTATGAAATGGATTTATCTCTCACCTCATTTAGATGATGCAATTTTCTCCTGCGGCGGATTAATTTGGGAACAAACCCGGGCAGGTGAGGAAGTTGAAATTTGGACCATTTGTGCTGCTGATCCCCCAGATGAACCATTATCATCCTTTGCTGAAACCCTGCATCAAAATTGGGGGATAGAGGAGAATGCAATCCGGGTCC
Organism: uncultured Anaerolineales bacterium; assembly: GCA_964532455.1. Classification (GTDB taxonomy): domain Bacteria; phylum Chloroflexota; class Anaerolineae; order Anaerolineales; family UBA11858; genus B10-G9. The sequence goes on along the minus strand of CAZHHT010000002.1, from coordinate 47,866 downwards.
GCAGAGAAGAGGATCGGGAGGCCAGTCAGATTGTTGGAGCAGTTCCCCGTTATTTTTCATATTTAGATTGCATCTATCGAAAATCAGACTCAGGTAATTATTATTATCTAAGTGATCAGGATATATTTGGTGGATTGGATCCGGGAGAGGTAAACTTAATTAATACCCTGACTGAAAAGTTGAAAGACCAGCTGCCCGTCAATGCTCAGACAGTTGCCCCGCTTGGCATTGGAAATCATGTAGATCACGATTTAACTCGGAAAGCCGCCAGTCGATTGGGAATTCCTCTCTATTACTATGCAGATTACCCATATGCCAGGGAGACTGATGGAAAAGAAATCCTGAATTTTATGGCGGGATCCGCAGAGTGGGAAGAGGAGGTCTTCCTTATTTCCGAAAATGGGAATCAGGGCTGGCAAGAGGCTTCACAGTCTTATCAATCCCAAACCTCCATTTTTTGGGAGAATGAGGAGGCATTAAAGAGAGAAATCAAGGCATATTCAGCTACTATGGGGGGTGTAAGATTGTGGAAAACGGTAGAAGAAAATTGATTTATAAGGATGTTTTACTCCCTTGCAGGCTTAGATTGTCTATGATAAAATAACCCCACTTTTCACAGGGTAGGGCTTTTAAGAGTGTAACATCTCTTATAAAAGCTCTTTTTCTATTAATAAACGAAATCCCGGGAAAGTGCAGGAAAACCTTATGGCACCATCGTTATTAACCCAAGAGGGGTATGATAAACTAAAGACAGAACTTGAAAACCTCCGATCGGAAAGAAGGCAGGAAGTCGCTGACCGGTTGAGAGAAGCCCTGGATGGCAGTCCTCTCGGCGTGGATGCAGACGTGGAAGTTGAGGCGGCAAAAAATGCCCAGGCCTTTATAGAAGGCCGTATCCAATATCTGCAGAGTATTCTTGCGCAGGCTGAAATCGTTGATGACCTGTCAAAAACCGATATTGTTCAGATAGGGACCAAAGTAACGATTGAAACAACTGACAAAGAGAAGGAAACTTACATAGTTGTCGGTCGCGCGGAATCCGATATCGTGGAAGGGAAAATTTCCTACGAATCACCGTTAGGAAACGCGTTAATGGGACATGCTAAAGGGGACAAGGTGGATGTTCTTGCCCCGGGAGGGGTCTTCACGGTGAAAATCCTGAAAATTGGCTGAACCGTTTGATTTGAATTCTCCCCCGTGCGCTGAAACACCGCACGGGGTTTTTTTATCACAAGGAAGTACTTATGGCAGATTATTCCAACCTGGAAAAAGTTCGTCTGGAAAAGCTTAACCAATTAAAAGACTTGGGTATAGATCCATATCCAAGGCGGGCAAAACGGACCCATACAATTCAGGAAGCGACCGAGGCTTTCCTGACGGTTGAAAAAGATCAGGATCATGAGCCAATCCAGGCAATCCTGACTGGCAGGATCCGGTCCGTGCGTCCGATGGGAAAAATCACCTTCGCTCACATCGAAGATGGCACAGGAAGAATTCAGCTCTTTTTTAGAGCCAATGACATCGGTGAAGACCAGTTAAATTTCTTTAAGGATCATTTTGATCTGGGGGATTTTATCCAGGCCGCTGGAAAAGTTTTCCGCACCCGGTCGGGGGAAGTGTCACTCTGGATCTCAGAATATACCATGCTGGCAAAAGCAATCACGCCGCTTCCTGCAGCCAAAGACCAAGTTGTGGATGGTGAGATTGTCCAACATGCTACCCTGACAGATCCAGAAACACGCTACCGGCAGCGCTATGCAGACCTGGCCGTAAACCCGGATGTGAGAGAAGTATTCCGGATCCGGACAAAAACTATCCGGGCAATTCAGCATTTTATGGACTCAAAGGGATTTCTGGAGGTGGAAACTCCGATCCTTCAGCCCATTTATGGCGGAGCAGCCGCGCAGCCGTTTATCACCCATCACAACCAACTTAAACAAGATCTCTACCTAAGAATTTCCTTTGAGCTGTACTTAAAACGATTGTTGGTAGGCGGATTTGAGAAAGTGTACGAAATCGGACGGGATTTTCGAAATGAAGGTGTTTCTTTTAAGCACAATCCTGAGTTTACCCAGATGGAATTTTACTGGGCTTATGCTGATTACCAGGATGTGATGTCGCTTACGGAAGAGATGTTTTCCTTCGTGGTTGAAGAGGTTTTAGGAACGAAATCTTTTACTTATAACAGAAAGGAAATCCGATTGGACCAACCATGGAAGCGAGTAGATCTCAGGGAAGGCATTATTGATCAGACCGGGATTGATATCCATCAACACGAAACTGCTGCAGATCTTGCCAAAGCAATGAAATCCCTGGATATGGAGTTTAATCCTAGAGCTCCCCGCGGCAAGCTTATCGATGATCTTCTGGGTCATTTCCTGGAAACCACCTTTATTCAACCCACCTTTGTATACGATTATCCGAGAGAAATCTCCCCCCTGGCAAAGACCAAAGAAGAAGACCCGGGGACTGTAGAGCGGTTTGAAGGATTTATGGGTGGAATCGAGCTCTGCAACGCGTTTACAGAAATCAATGATCCGCTGGATCAGGAGGAGCGCTTCCTGGAAATGGGCCGCTCTTATTCGGAAGCTGATGACGAACATCACCCGCTTGATGAAGATTATCTGCAGGCGATGCGCTATGGAATGCCTCCCAGTGGAGGTTTCGGCATGGGTGTGGATCGGCTGGTGATGCTGCTTACAGATCAACAAACAATCAGGGAAGTATTATTATTCCCTCATTTAAGGGAAGAGGAACACTAATTCCCTTATGAGGAACATTATAGATTTGAGTACATTTTAGATTGAAAAAAAAGGAAACCAACTGACGAAGAACTATTTTCAATAATTATTATTTTCTGGGTATTAATCATTCCTATGTTGACAGATGGCATGGAAGGCAACAGTATGAGGTTTGCTGTACTACTCTATACTGAACTTGCTTGTTATCCTTTTAATTCAACATACTTATGATTTGATTTCCGGTTTTCAAAAATAGTTTTCCAAATTCAAGATGAATATTTGACGTTTGACCAATTAATGAAATGGACTTTATAGCAAGAATTCATAAGTATTCCAGACAAACCCTCTACATAATACTAATCCTCATCAACTTTGTCCTGATTGTAGTGTTTGGATTTGAGCAAACTCCAATTGGCTTTCGGCTCCAACCACCCTTCGAAGGTCCCAGCTGAAAACTACTAAATATTTCCTTGTTTCAAAGCCATCTGCAACAGCAAAGCCGGGATAGAATTCTGTCGTCCATTCCCAGAAACTTGGGAATGCCCTCTGAGTAATACTTTCTACTTACTTATTGTATCCAACTAATGAAACTGTAGCTGGGAGTTATATTTATTCTTTCAAGTTTTTGACAATGGACAAAATCACCCCGGAAATTTTAGCTGAAAAAACCGTATCCTTATCAGGAAAGAATATAAGATCATGATTCATCCTACTTGGAATAATCGCGTAATCAGATATTTGAATTAAATGACGATCTTTGTCTGTCCCATAGTTCTTAATTTTAAAACTGACAATTTCCAAATCATCCCGGAGGGAATTCTTCACAAGATCTGTTGGACCATAAACAAGAACTACATCATGTTTATCTGCTACCTGATTGATATATTTAATACATTCTTGATAAGATGTCACCCAATAATCATTTTCATATGATCGAAACGCCCCCCTCACTCCACCGACAAGTTGATTGTAATAAATGTATTGATAGGGATGAAGCTGGATGAGACCAATAATACCTGGGGCTAACATGATCAAGATGATTACAATTGCAACCGCGCGTCGGGAAATATTATTAAGGATTGTTTTTATCCCTATCCCCGAGAAGAAAAATATGGGAGGTGTGATGAATAGGAAATGCCGAAAATTATGATATATAGCGGGTTTCACAATAATTGCTAATCCAATTGGCACCATATACCAAGCAACTAATATGATTAAAAGCGTACGATCAATTATGTTCTTATTGAAATCGCGGACTATTGTAAATAATCCCAGAACAGTTAAGAGTATTACAGGGATAGTAAACTGGATTGCCATCAAAAAAGGAAGATAATAATATGGCAATACTTCTGGCTTATAAGCATTTCCCCTAAACAATGTACTTCCTCCCCAAGAAAAAGAAGTGTCAGCTAGCAGACTTTTCATCAGTCCTGTAACAGGGTTTCCCCACAATCCTGGCCAAGTAATATATAGGGTTAAAAAAGCAATGCCAAAGTATAACAATATTGTCGGGAGAAAGAATAACCTCTTTTTAATCCAAATATAGAATAGGACGAACATCCCTGCTGCGATACTTAGCGAACGGTTGTTGATTGATAAACCCAAAATAACAGCAGCAATGTAAACCCATCTGGTTTTTATCACTATCATTAATCCGGATAAGAATTGTTTTTTGGAAGAATAACCAGAGAATAACAGGAAGATTCTTGGGAATAAGCAAACAACCAATACCATCAAGCCTAATGATATAAAAGATCCCCAAATGACAACGAATAGTGAGTATGCTTTTTCAACATTATGAAGTGATATACCCCCCGATATGGTTCCATTTAAGACAGAGGATGCGATTATATCTACTAGGTTAAATAAGATGGGTAGTTTGATTAGGTTGATTTCATTTAGAATTAATCTTTGAACTTCGTCTTTTTGGAATAATAACAAGGAAATTGAGGTAAAAGATATCGCACTGAATAGAAAGATAATAAATATCTGAATTCTTTTGAGCTTGGACCAATCATTGACAAAATATTTCTTTAGGAGTTTAAGATCCATTTTTACATTAGATTTTTCAAACTCTTCTTCATACTGATCTCCCATCAGAAAACCAGAAGCCAGGATTAATAGGAAAGAGGACATAAATGGAATATCTTTAGGGTTAATGAAGGCATGGCCAAATAACACAGGCTGGGTATTAAACAAAACTGTGGCAACAAAAGCGTACTTTGAGGACAAAAACCGCAAAGAAATTAAGTAAAAAGCGATTACCCCAAGAATAAAAGAAAGAAAATGAATGAAATGCCAAGCCTGAATATGGGTTAGTCTCGGGTTGATCAATCTGATCAGGTCACCACCCATTTTGGCAATTACGTAATAAATCGGGCCTTTCCCACCAATCCGATTTGATGGTTCTAAACTTGAGAAATTTTCAATTGCCTCCAAGGCGACATCGTACCTGGGTTGATCATCCCAGGATTCACCAAAATCGCTTCCGAAAAAGATTGCAAAAAGTATGTTTATAACAATTAATATAATGATAAGATAATGGTCTCTAAGTATCTTTCGCAATTTGAGTCTCCTTTTCCATGATTAGAGATTGTGCAAAATCTTATCAGTAAAAGTAATCAGGTGATCCATATTAGCTGAAGTTCAGTACCTTACAAATGATAAATATATTTTACCAGTCTCCCAGGTTTCGCTGATTTCCATCAGCACGGCGCTCACCAATCGCAAACATGAAGACTCGCTTGGAAAGATCCTGGCAACCTTGGTTCGCCTCCGGATTTCCTGGCAAACCTGTTCTGGGCTGTTGACTGTGAGGATCCGGCGCCGGGGATCTTCTGGGAAAGCAAACATCGTCAATCCTTCAGGGATGTTGCCTTCCCAGGAGATCATCCAGTCTGGAAGCGCGTTTGGCATACTTCTCAATGGTTTTATGTAGCTGCTCGCTCCCTGTCTGGTGCATTAAAGATGGCTCTGATGTCAGCAGTCACTTCCCGCTTCATGTTCTGCCTGGGCACATACTGACTAGCATTCTGCTGCAAATGAAACTGACAGCTTTGCCACGGGATGCCGCTTTCCGTGCCACCTTCAGTCCCACATGAGCATCACTGATGATTAGCTTCACGTCCTTTAAGCCCCGTTCCACCAGACTGTGCAGGAAATCACGCCAGTGGAGCTCCTGTTCACCGAGTGGGACAGAGACGCCCAGAATCAAGTGTTTTCCCTCAGGATTCACTCCGCTGGTTATCAAAACTGCCGCATCCCGGACCTACCCATCTACCTGTACCTTCTCAAAACTTGCATATAGGCACAAGTAAGCGATTGGACCTAACGGCCTGGTACGCCAGGCTTCCAGGACTTCATATAACAAAGTGGCTGCCCGACTGACCTGCGGGGCGGACACTGCGCTACCGTACAATCGTTCCGTGATGGCTGTGGCCTTGCGGGTGGAAACGCCCTGGACATACATCTCAGCCAGCGCAAGAATCAGAGCTCGTTCACTGCGCAAGCCTTTTTCCAATGCCTGCGGGTAAAATCCCCCTTCTCGCACCTGAGGCACATCAAAAGTGATTGATGCAATCCTGGTTGTAACCGTCTTGGGTTTGAAACCGTTAGCGTGACCTCGGCGTTTTACTGACCGTTCGTATGGTCCCACACCAATGTGCTGCTCGCGTTCAGCTTCCATTGCGGTGTTGACCATAATGCGGATCAGCTCAGGCAAAAAATCAAGGCCTTGTTCTGCTACCTGTTCAATTAATTTAGCTGGTAAGGTAAAATGGTCTTGGTAGGTCACGGTGTTCTCCTTTTTGTTGTCGTAAACTTAAGGAAACACCTGACCTACTATTCTTTATTTATCAATTTTCCAGAAAACAGGATACACTAACTCCCTGTTGAAAGAATCAATTATTGATGATTATTATCTTTTGCTGTCAAAATTCGTGATAATTTATCCGAGTAATAGACAAATTATATGATATCCCTTCACTTGTTACAATCAGCCAAATCAAAATCCAGTTGGGGAGATCATTCTAAATAGGGCCTCATGTCCCTGATTGGTCACTGCCTTTATGATGCAAATATCCATTGGATGCAAACTTGAAAGCGTATTAATGTTTGTAGGTATTGAATAGTTTAAGATATGGATATACAGATCCAATTCAAAGAAAATTTATATGTTAACTAATTGAATCCTTTATATGCTATCAATCATTTTGGGAATGGCTTATAATTTATCTAGAATTGAAAAACCAATTGTATTTGGTGGTTATCGATTCAAATTTCAAATTCTGACCGCAGACAAAATCAAGGTTTACGATTTTATTGAGTTCGAGTTTTTTATCTTTTGGAGAGGTCGATGAAAGTTTCAGTGATTATTCCTGTATATAATGAAAATGAAATATTATTGGAATTAGTTGCATCTCTGTTTGGTACTCTACAAGATCAACCGTATAGTTGGGAAATCCTTTTTATTGATGATGGAAGCAGCGATGGGAGTTTTCAGAAATTGAGATCTATTGCAGAAGAAAATCCTGAGCATATTGTTGTGATTGCCTTGCGGAGGAACTTTGGCCAAACTGCAGCTATTGCAGCTGGAATTGATCATGCTGCTGGTGATATTCTTGTACTTATGGATGCAGACCTGCAGAATGACCCCACAGATATTCCTAAGTTATTGATGAAGATAGAAGAAGGCTACGACGTAGTTAGCGGTTGGCGGGTAAACCGAAAAGATAAGTTATTCACCCGTGTTTTGCCTTCGAAATTAGCTAATAAACTCATCTCATGGGTGACAGGGGTACATTTACACGATTATGGTTGTACATTAAAAGCTTACCGAAAAGATATTCTAATGGGTTTTCGCCTATATGGGGAAATGCATCGTTTTATTCCGGCCTATGCAGCACATGTTGGAGCGAAGATTGCTGAAGTTGAAGTGAAGCATCACCCCCGGAGATTTGGAAAAACCAAGTATGGTATAGAACGAACATTAAAGGTTGTCTTGGATCTTTTTACAGTTAAATTTTTAATCAGTTATTCTCAAAAACCCCTGTATCTATTTGGGGGACTTGGATTATTCTTGTTGCTGGGGGGTATGGGTATATTATTTTTCCTTTTGATCCGCCGCTTGGGTTTTGGTATTTCTCCCTTTGATTCTCCTCTCTTTCCTAGCTCAATTTTGATTGTATTGATGGGTTTTCAATCAATCTTAATGGGGCTTATTGCTGAACTGCTCGTACGCACTTATTATGAAGCCCAGGATAAACCAACCTACAATTTACGGGAAATTGTAAAGAATACTAAGGATCAGGTGTGAGAGATGCGTATCTTGATCGTCAATAGTGAACATCCTCCGATTGGAGGTGGGGCAGGAAATGCTAGTGCAAATCTAAGCAAAAAGCTTGTCGAACTTGGTGATGATGTTACAATTCTTACCTGCGCATTTGGGGATTTTCCCAGGATAGAGATTGAAAATGGCGTACGAATTCACCGTGTTTTCTCAATCAGAAAGAACAGAAGCAGGTCATCTCCCTTTGAGCAGTTGACCTTCATGATTGGGGCTGTTGTTGAGAGTTTCCCACTTATCAATAGTTGGAAACCAGATGTAATCATACCCTTCTTCGGGATTCCAAGTGGCCCTGTGGGGCTAGTGGGAAAATTGATATTTGGAATTCCCTATATCGTTTCGTTGCGTGGGGGAGATGTACCTGGTTTTCGGACTTATGATTTTGGAACTATTCATAAAATAGGTTCTCCTTTCTTGAAGGTGATCTGGAAAAATGCAGGCGCCGTGGTGGCAAATAGTCAGGGGCTCAAAAAATTGGCTTTTCGCTTTGCCTCTGAGATTCCTTGCCAGGTAATACCAAATGGGGTGGATTTGGATTTCTTTCAATCCAAAGAATCATATTCTGATGACGTGCACTTATTATTCGTAGGACGATTGGTCTATCAGAAGGGTTTGGATCTACTATTTAAAGCACTGGCAAATCTTCTTAAATACCCCTGGCAATTATCCATTGCTGGGGATGGTCCACAGCGGGATACCCTGCAAGATTTAGCTGTTTCACTTGGTATAAGAGAAAGGATACATTTCTTGGGATGGAATACACATAATGAGCTAAGAAGAATATATCAGGAATCGAACATTTTTGTGTTTCCTTCCCGAAATGAGGGTATGCCCAATGCCGTATTGGAAGGAATGGCTTCCGGTTTGGCAATCATTGCCAGCAATATATCCGGAAATGAGGAACTGATTCAGGATGATTTGACAGGTTTATTAGTTCCCAGTGATAATTGGGAGATGTTGCAGGAAAAACTGAATTTATTAATGATCGATCATCACCGACGTGAAAAACTTGGGAGAGCAGCTCGGGAACGGGCTGAGGAACATTATTCGTGGGACCGAATTACCCGGCAATACAGGGAGTTGGTTTTAACGACAATATCCTGATTTATTAATTTTGGTTATCCCTTAAGGATCAACACTAGTATCTTCTATAGTAGATCAGTGATAATTCCCATGACATAGTTGATTTTATTATTGGAAGAAGTTAATGAAGCGGACATATTTATTCTTGACAAATTTATCAAAAACCCTGCAACCTTCTTTGCTTAGATTACCATTTTTATTAAGGATTAAAGAGGCGATAAAACGAGTTTTCTTTTTTCAATGGCGAGGAAGAAATACTGATGTATATATTATATCTTTCCCAAAAAGCGGTAGAACATGGTTGCGTGTCTTGATTGGGAAAACACTCGTTGAACTATTTGGTCTTGATGATACTGGATTGTTGGATACATACAAAATTACCAGTAAACTTGGTACACCAATTATCCAGTTCACCCATCATGGGTCTGATATTCAGTACGCTCGGGCTGATAATGATTTAAGTAAGGATAAGAAGGTGTTTATGGATAAGAAGGTGATTTTTTTAGCCCGTGACCCGCGGGATTTAATTGTCTCCAATTATTATCAAGCAAAAAAAAGAGAAAATGCATTTAACGGGGATTTATCTGATTTTATTAAGGATCCTCAATATGGTATTCGGAAGATTATCAATTTCTATAAGATTTGGGCATCCGGGAATTCTATACCAGAAAACTTCTTATTTATTCGATATGAAGATCTCCATGATGATCCAAATCTAGTCCTTAAAATGGTCTTAGATTTTGTCGGTATATACGATATTGATCCTGCCGTTCTCCAAAAAGCAGTAGATTTTGCTTCTTTTGAAAATATGAAAGGAATGGAAAGAAAGGGATATTTTTCCAATAACAGCATGCGACCTGGAGATATAAATGATCAGGCATCATATAAAGTCCGAAAGGGAGAAATTGGATCGTTCAAAGAAGAGATCACCAGCGAGGATTTAAGTTTTATCCGACAAGTGATTGAGGAAGTGGGAGTACAATTTTATCCAGATGTTTATTTATGAACGATAAACCAATTATTAAACCGGTCTTTAGCTGGATTATTAGGATTGTTGGAACTGCTGTATTTTCCTGGTTAATATTACGATCCGTTGATACCAGAGCTATCCTGGATCAAATCAGGAATATCAATATCTGGGTCTATGTTGGGCTCTGCATAATTTATTTGTTCCAGCATTTCTTCATGGCAGTCAGGTGGAAAAAACTATTATCCGCGGTGGGTCTAGAGGCGCCAATCATCGCCCTGTATAAAACCATTCTTTTTGGTCAGGTTCTTAATAAAATCCTCCCTTCAAGTATTGGAGGAGATTCTGCCAAGATTGCATACGTGATCTACAATCATCCAGAAGAAAAAGAAGCCTCAATCAGTGCGACCATTATGGACAGGATAATCGGGCTTTTCGCATTGTGTTTTATTGTCTTCATCACACTTCCCTTTGTTGATTTTGTATCAAAACAATACAAATTAATTGGTTTGATGATATTTGGATCAATTATAGTAATCTCAAGCTTAATATTTTTCGGAATACTTGATGGATTAGTCACGTGGGTGATGAGTAGGACGATTGCTAAAAATATTATAGGTGTGTACATCAATAAAATATGGTCAATATTCCAGAGGTATCGAGTAAATAATTTGGAATTGTTAAGTGCTTTTTTGATATCCATATTGGTAAAAATTATAATGATCGTAAGCCAGCACTATACTTTCATGGCAATTGGCGTAGACGTCCCATTGTTAACAATGTTTTTAGTTATCCCTCTGGTTAACTTAGTGACAACAATTCCAATCAGCATTGGCGGTCTTGGACTTAGAGAAGCAAGTCTGGCATCATTATTGGATGTTGCAAATGATCAGGTGGTTTCATACTCATTGATTCGATATAGCATTTCTATAGTTATTTCGGTTTTTCTAATCATTATTTTTTCAATTCATAAGTTGTTTCAACCCGGGGAAAAGCAGTAGCGTTTTATGCTCTGACTGAGTTTGAAAGCCAATAATGGGTATTGAGATTTTGATTCAGAATATTTATTCATAGTTTGAAGATTCCTGAAAAACCGAAAGTAAGAAGATATTAGTGATATTAAAATGATCCTTGAATCAAATATGGCAACCTTAGACATAACTTTCTTAGGATTTGAAACCGTATGACGACTGCATTCCAGCAGATAAAAAAATCCATCGTGATTGGGCTTTTTGGTGTATTGATTTTCATCAACCTGATGGTTATTGTGCCCGATATGGGTTCCTTTGGCCTGGGAATACTCTCCAACCTAAACCGAACGGGTACCTGGCGGAGTGCAAAATTCGCCCGAAGTGAAAATTTTGCAGATTATTTAATGTTTCTTAGGGAAGAAATTCCTGAAAATGGAATTGTGATCTTACCGCCCGAAGAAGTCAGCATGTGGACGCTTTCCAACACGAACTCCATGCAGTTTTTTCTTGATCCGCGAGAAATAAAAAATTGTACAACCATCGATTGTGGTGCCAATTTTATAGGAAAAGAAAATACCTATATCTTGATCATGGGCTTAAGCCAATTTCCCGGGAAAATTATTCAAAACCAGGCGGCAAACATTCGGATGCACAATGATACTTGGGGTGTCTTTGGTCCCGAAGATGGTCTCGGGAAAGGCACACCACCTGTTGATCTCTCCAGTTTTGAAATCTTGGCAACGGATATATTCCTTCCTTTATTCTCCTTCACCCTATTGATACTTATAGGTTATTATTTCGCTTCCATGGTACTTCCCGGACTATCACCCTGGTCTCGATTGGGAATTGGTTACGGAGTTTTAATGGGAGTATTTTCAGTTTCAGGGTACATATTTCTTTACCTGGGCTGGATTGAAAACTTAACCCTCTGCTTTTCCTTACTAACTGGTTTATCTTTGATGATCCTGATTGCTGCTTTGTTAACAAAGAAAGTACGCCTGGGCATTATTGCTGATTTATTCGTTTGGGGGTCAACGCTGGATATCTGGACAATTCTAATTGTTATTTTGGGTGGTTTGTACATCTTTCTAGCTGTTGGTGCAGGAGTTCATGCAACCGATTCCTATGTATTATGGGGCGCCAAAGGAGCAGGGCTTGCCTCTGAGGGTTTAAGTGGTGTGATCACGAGAGGAACGAATACTACGGTATATCCATTACATATTCCTCTGCTGATTGGAATTTTAATGGATACATTTGGAGACACACTACCAGCCTCAAAGTTAATCTTCCCTGTTTATTACCTGAGCCTTTTGTTGGTAGTATATGGATTTTTGAAAGAAAGGTCAGATTCCGTGCTGGCCGGTCTTGGCACGCTGGTCCTGGCTACAATACCCGTTCTGGCTCACCATGCCAGAATAGGATATGCAAATCTGCCCCTGACTTTTTACCTGGTTGTCGGAGTGATTTTGTTTATCCGGGCGATATCCGAATCAAATCCTAACTATCAACGGATGCTATGGTTTGTGTCGGGGGTTTTTTTCGCACTGGCGATCTGGACGCGCCCAGAGGGTCTGTGGTTGGTGATCGGGATCTTGATTGCTGGTCTAAGCTATCTATTATTTTCAGGAGAACTTAAACACTTCAACAAGATTTGGTTGATAGCGATAGCCCCTCTTTTAGTGGTGGTGGGTTGGAAAGTGACCAGCAGCAGATTTTATGTCGGTATTAAACCGGTAGAAGGAAACTTGGAAAAAATTGTCCACCAATTCTCAGTAGGTATTTATCACCTCAAGGATTTTTCTCTGATCCTGATGTATTTTTTAAGGCAGTTCTCTAATTTTCAAACTTGGGGAGTGGTTGGTCTTGGTTCTCTAATTGCAATTGTAGTATATTTCCGGTCAGCATATAAACAGGACAGTAAACTTTGGATTTTACTGATGACAGCTGCCTCCAGCTTTGCGGTCATCACCGCTATCTATTATGTACTTGCATTTGATCAAGTTCATGATATGGAATGGTGGTTAGGTGGCGGATTCAGCCGAATGATCATGCCAGGGATGACATTATTATGGGTTGGTGTTTCCTGGCTGTTGCTGCAATCAAAAATACCAGCAGGAAATAAACACTTATTGTAATGTAAATAATTCTAGATCCGATTTCCGAAAAAACTTTGTTGTCGAGTGATGCAATAATGGAGGAATGACCAATATACTCCATTTTTTTCAGTGCAACGGCCACAGCAGGGGGAGCAGCAGGGTTGTGATTAACATTGAGATCAATATCAGCGGGATACCGACTTTTAAATAGTCTCGGAAGCGATAATTCCCCGATCCCATCACTAGCGTGTTGACGGGGGATGCAACCGGTGAAGCATAAGCAGTGGATGCTGCAATGGCAACCAGCATAAGGAATGCCTGAGGCAGATATCCCAAACGGATAGCCAAAGAGAGAGCAATGGGGGCAATCAGCACAGTTGTGGCTGTGTTGGATATCACCTGGGTAAATAGCGTAGTAATCAGGAACAAGGCTGCCAAGGTAGGCAGTTCTCCTAATCCTCCCAGTGTAGTTGCCATCCAATCTGTGCCAACCTGCACCAGGCCAACTTTTTGTAAGGCGGTAGTCATCGGCAGCATACCGGCGATTAGGATAATACTTTTCCAATCTACGCTGTTATAAGCGTCTTTCATATCTAGGCAGCCGGTGATGATCATTAAAAATGCGGCAATTAACGCCGTAGTGGAAAGCGGAAGCCAATTTGTAACCAAAAAGATTAACATCCCTGCCAAAATCAAGGATGACAGGATCATTTTTGAGCGGTGAGGGGTACCTTTCAATCCTTCCGGTTGACCCACAACCACAAAGTCGCGGCGCTGATCAGTAAGCGCGCGAATATTTTTCCAGGGTCCTTGGACAAACAAAGTGTCACCAAACTGGAGTTTCGTTTCTTTAAGAGATAAACTGACGTCAGCCCCGGGGCGGTTGATTCCTAATACCGTTAATTGGTATAAGCTGCCGAATCGAGCTGATACGAGTGTTTTTCCTATTAACCGGGAGCGGGGCGGCAGAATAATTTCAGCTACACCTACTTCATTATTGACAAATCCTTTCTGGTCTTCTGCTTCTGCAGGCTGTACACCGAGTTGGAGGGCTGCGGCAGCATGGGTGATGTCATTGATTTTTCCCTGACAGATCAAGATATCGTTTGGATAAACTACTGTATCGGGAGACAATTTGAACCTTATAGAGTCATCTTCCAGCAGGTTTAGACGTTTACTTCCTGTCTTTGGTCTGGAATGAAGGATTTCCAGCACTGTCACTTCAAAAGTGCTTCGCAAATCGCTTTGTAATAGAGTTTTTCCCACCAGGGGGGATTGGATTCGTACTCGCAAACGGTAAAGATCCTCCGGAAGTTTATAAACTTGGACTAATTCTTCCGGGGAATCTACCCGCTGCAGTTCCATCCTTGGTTTATGGTCTGGTAGAAGCCAGCGGCTGGTGAGCGCCAGGAAAAGGATCCCGGATATCAACAGCGTCAATCCAATAGGTGTGAAATCAAAAAATTGAAAAGGGGCATAGCCATTTTCCAGCAGGAGATCACTGACAACGATATTGGGAGGCGTCCCAATTAACGTCATTGCGCCGCCAAGCAGTGATCCAATGGAGAGCGGGATTAATAATTTTGAAGGATTTATTCCTTTCTTCCTGCTGATACTGATGATTGCCGGCGCCATTACCGCTACGGTCCCGGTATCGCTGATAAAACCGGAGAGTAAAGCAACAGTACTCATGATCAGCATCAGAAGCCGAAATCTGCTCTCTCCAGCAAATTGAATGATCTTTTGGCTGATGGCTTCCGCCAGCCCGGTTTCCATCACAGCACCTCCGACGATAAAGAGGGCGGCTACCGTGATCACGATCGGGCTGGAAAATCCTGCCAGGGCTTCATCAGGGGAGAGAATTCCGGTCAGCATTAAACCTATCACCACTCCTAGGGCAACCAGATCCACTTGCAGCCATTCAGTGATGAACAGCAGGATTGCTCCAGCTAATAAACCAATGGTGATCCACATCTCAAAAGTCATAATATTCTCGCGATAAGGCGAATCCAGTTCCTAACTTGTTTTAGTGTACCAAATCTTTTCCTGAAGATAAAGAAAATCCAGGCGTATAAAATCTGTATAAAATTGGGGATAAACAAGGAGTAGCTGTGGATAACTAACCTGAATTGGGAATAAACTGGGGATTACTGGAGGATAAATAACATTCCGATGTGGAAAATGATTGCAATAAGCAGACTTCCTCCCCAAAGAATATAAGCCAGGACACGGTTTTCCTCGTTCTGGAAAAGGAACAAACCTAAAACAAGATTACCCAGATATGCCGTGGTATTGATGATGGGGAACAGGATCAGGCGCACACTCTCCAGAGGTTCGTGCGGTATCCCTCCCGGCGTAAACCCAAGCGATACCTTCTCCCTGGATGGGATGACCAGCAGTGTCCAAATCAAGAGGGAGATGTTTAAAACCGCCCCGGCCAGGAATATCCAGAGCAAAGGTTTCCTATCGGAGATTTCAGTCAGGATAAGAGCAGGACGGGATGATTGGGTGGTCAGCAGGGAAATTGATCCAAGTTCGGTGAGGGAATTGTACGAGAGAACAAAGTCTTCTACCTGGAAGGGTGAGATAGCGAAGTACCCTTCCTCGGTGGCGATAATTACCAACCCCTTTGCCCTCGAAGCCATGAATTCTACTTCAGGTCCCCGCAGAAAATGTCTGAATCCGATTACTGAGCCAGGCCAACGGATCAGTGGGGGTTGAGGTGGAATCTCCAGGTCTTCTGCCTTGTGGACCCATTTTACCTTGTCCATAGGTATATTTTCCGATCTCCATCCCCACTGCAGTTGAATGCCCCCCCTCTCCAAGGAATAATGGGAGCGGTGCAGTGCATACAAACGATAAATCAGAAAGGGAACCGTGATCAGAAAAAGCAGAATCAGGGCCAGGTACGGCAGCAGTTGAGGAGCAACCTGGACATTAGATGCACCCCAGATGCTCCAAGCTCCTCCACCGGAAAAGATCAAGATCAGCAGGAGGTGGACAACTGTACCAGTCCGTTTAGGGGGGTAATATACTCTACTCTCCTCCATGGTTATTATTTATACCACACCGCTAAACGGCGATTCCTGCCTGATGTTTATGTCCCGGATTCGCGGTTTTAGGTGTAAATTGCCAATCGGTGGGATTGTACATTAATCACTTTGGTGCCTGAGTTGTTTAACTCATCAGGAAACATTTTCGAGAAGAATGCAGACAGTTCTCTGGGGAAGAATAATAAGATGGAATCCTTGCAGGAATTACTTTTTAACATATAATTAATTTATTGGGGGAAATTTGTTCTTCTGTTTTTCTATTTGGAAGTTTCATAAAGGAGGTGCTATCCGACAAGATTCTATCTGATCTTTTGTTATTTCTAAGGCCAAAGGAGATAAACATGTATCGAAAATATTTTCCAGTTCTCGCAATTTTCATAGTCTTGGCGCTTGTCCTTACTGCTTGTGGCAGTACGGAACAACCCGCCGGTGATGAACCAGCGGAAGCTGTATCAGTAGAAGAAGATATCCTCGGCCGAGTCCTGGACCGCGGCAAAGTTGTCTGTGGAGGCCGCACAGATTTAGCCGGGTTTGGTATGTTAGATGAAAATGGAAGAAATTTGGGGTTTGATATTGACTTTTGCCGGGCCGTAGCTGCCGCTGTATTTGGTGATCCCGAAGCTGTTGAGGTAGTTCCTCTCACTGCAGCAGACCGAGGACCAGTCCTGCAGACCGCTGAAGTCGACATTTTATCCCGCAACGTTACCTGGACCTCCAGCCGTGATGCTCAGTGGGGAAATTTTACAAATGTCATGTTCTATGATGGTCAGGGTTTTATGATCCGGAAAGATAGCGGTATTACATCCACAGACGAGTTTGATGGTGCAACAGTTTGTGTGACCAGCGGAACCACAACAGAGCAGAACTTATCAGACTTTTTCCGCCAGAACGGCATGGAATACGAAGCTGTGATCTTTGAGGAAACAGCGGCAGTCTATAATGCGTATGAAGATGGACGCTGTGATGTCACCACGAGTGATAAATCCCAATTAGCTTCTGTACGAAGTGGTTTCGCGAACCCGGATGACCACATCATACTTGATATCACAATTTCTAAAGAGCCGCTCACTCCTGCCGTCCCGCACGGAGATGATACCTGGTTCGATATCGTTAAAATCGTGTCCTTTGCTTTAATCAATGCGGAGGAACTTGGAGTTACCCAGGCTAATGTCGAGGAGATGAAGAGCAGTGATAATATCAATGTCCTGCGTCTCTTAGGAGAAGAGGGTGACTGGGGTTATACGGACTTAGGTCTTGATCCTGATGCATTGGCAAACGCCATCAGTGCTGTTGGAAACTATGGTGAGGTTTACGATCGCTATATGGGGCCAAATGGAATATCCTTCACCCTGCCCCGTGGACCAAATTACAATTGGTATGATGGCGGTTTGATTTACGCCCCGCCAATTAAATAATGTTTTAGCTACAAACATATAATAGAAAGGATGCGGCTGGATGCCGCATCCTTTTTATAAATGGAAGCAGGTGATGACTAACAATCAACCACTAATTTCTAGTAAAGCCAATATCCCTTTTTATCGGGATGAACGTGTCCTCAAGATTTTTGCTCAAATTCTTTCTGTTGTGCTGGTCGCAGGGATTCTCATCTGGGCGATTATAAACTTCTTCAAGGCTGCTGATGCACGCAATATGACACTGACCTTTGGCTTTCTTAAAGAATCTGCTGGATTCCCCATAAGTAATCCCCCAATAGATTATGCCCCTGTGATGTCATTTAGCCGTGCTTTTCTGGTTGGACTTGTCAATACCTTGTTGGTATCCGGGTTGGGTATAATCTTTGCGACAATTTTCGGCACTTTGATCGCGCTCGCCCGCCTCTCTTCCAATTGGTTATTAAGTCGAATCGCACTGGTCTTTATTGAATTTCACCGTAATATACCTCTCCTGGTTTTGCTTTTTATCTGGTATTTTGTGGTCTTCGGAATGGCCCCACAGGTGAAAGAAAGTCTCAAATGGCCTGGGCCGATTTTTGTTAACAAGCGAGGAATCTATATTGCCTGGCCGCGTTTGACTGAGACAGGGGGCATTTTCATGATTTTAGTAGCTATTGGATTTCTGGTTTCCTTTATCGTTTTTATCATGCTTCGCAAACGGCGAAAAATAACCGGAAAAGACACTTATTATTTACCTGCGAGCCTTGGTCTGTTAATCATTTTTTTCCTATTCGGGTTGCTGCTCTCAGGGGGAACCCCTTTCCAAATGGATATCCCCTATTTTGAGGGAAATAATTTTCGGGGTGGCATGCGACTCACTCCTGAATTTGCGGGTATGTTCCTTAGTTTAAGTTTGTATACAGCGGCTTTTATCGCTGAAGTTGTCAGAGGGGGGATCCAGGCAGTCGATAAGGGTCAAATTGAAGCAGCACGGGCAGTTGGGCTCTCTCAAATCCAAGTTCTCAGCTTTGTTATCATGCCGCAGGCTTTGCGAATCATCATCCCCCCAATGATCAGTCAATATCTCAACTTGACTAAAAACTCCAGCCTAGCTCTGGCAATAGGTTTTCAAGAAGTTTTTGCTGTTGGAAAAATTGCTATCAATCAGGCTGGGCGGGCAGTACCAGTTTTTGCCTTGATCATGCTTACATATCTTAGCTTAAGTTTATTGACCTCATTTATCCTCAATATCTATAACCGCAGGATTCAATTTGTGATAAGGTAATCATGATTAACGCAGAAATTGAACAAGAAATAATTCAACCGCCTTTACCTCCAGGACCTCTCAAGTGGGTGAAGGAAAATCTCTTCAGCAGTATTTTTAATACCGTGACGACAATCGTATTAATCCCGGTTGTCTTTTTTCTCCTGTTCTCAGTAATTAGTTGGGTGTTGTTTAGCGCCGATTGGCGCGCAGTCACCCAATTTCCGTTATTGTACATAGTTGGTCAATACCCGCGGGATCAAATTTTGCGGGTGGGTGTCATCCTCTCAAGCATATCCATTTTCCTTGGTATCAGTTGGGGGCGATGGGGGGGATTACTGCGATCAATCTCAATCGCAGCCGGGCTTATTTTTATTGTCACTGCTCTTCTGCCTGTCCAACATCCACAGCTTGACCAGGGAATGCGTTTATATTTGGGATCAAATACAATCCTAATTCTGATAGGTTATTTCATTGGGCGGTTAAAAGCCATTAAGGGCAGCTTTATTGCTATAGGTTGGCTTCTCATCCCCATCTTCGGCGTCGTCCTATTAACAGGAATCGAGAATAGTGAGCTAATCCCGAAAGTCCCCACGACCCTTTGGGGAGGATTATTAGTGACCTTTCTGCTAGCGGCGGGAGGAATATTACTCTCCTTCCCCTTAGGGGTTGCTTTAGCCTTTGGCCGCCGTTCGGATCTCCCTGTATTGAGCGGCTTCTCAACGATTTTCATTGAAGTGATCCGGGGAGTCCCGCTGGTCACGATTCTTTTTATGTTTTCCATCATCCTGGCTTTATTCTTACCTGTTGAATCCCGTATCGACCGCCTGGTTCGAGCCCTGATGGCGGTAACGTTTTTTAGCGCAGCTTATTCTGCGGAAAATGTGCGTGGTGGTCTACAAGCTGTTCCCCTGGGGCAAATCGAAGCAGCAAAAGCACTTGGAATGAGCAACCTCAAAACGACGATACTTATTGTATTACCCCAGGCATTACGAGCGGTCCTTCCAGCCATTGCGGGGCAATTTATTAGTTTGTTTAAGGATACTACCCTGGTGGTAATTATTGGTATCAATGATTTTCTGGGTATTGGTCGTTCAATTATTAATTCTGATCCCGAATTTGTTCAATTACGGATGGAAGTATATCTTTTCATTGCCCTTATCTATTGGATTTTTAGTTATCTGATGTCCCTTGCCAGCCGGCGATTAGAATCTTCAATGGGAATCGGTAATAATATGTAGGAGACCACAAAATGACTGAAGAACCGATTATTTATTGTAAGAATGTCCATAAGTGGTATGATGACTTTCACGCTTTGCGTGGTATTGATATGGAAGTTTTCCTAGGCGAAGTGATTGTAATCTTTGGCCCATCTGGTTCTGGTAAATCCACCTTTATTCGTACCATCAATCGCTTGGAAGAACATCAGGAGGGTCAAATTGTCGTAGATGGTATTGAACTTACACATGATGTGCGGAATATTGAGCAAATTCGAATGGAAACGGGGATGGTTTTTCAACAGTTCAACTTATTTCCCCATCTTTCCGTGGTGCAAAATATCACTCTAGCGCCGATCTGGGTACGCAAATGGCCTAAAAAGAAAGCTGAGGAAGTTGCCATAGAGCTCTTAGAACTTGTTGGAATCCCTGAGCAGGCTTTTAAATTCCCTGGAAATCTTTCCGGGGGACAACAGCAGCGGGTGGCCATTGCGCGAGCATTAGCTATGCAGCCCAAGATCATGCTCTTTGATGAACCAACGTCTGCTCTCGATCCAGAAATGATCAAGGAAGTTCTTGACACCATGACTGATCTTGCTGAATCCGGCATGACCATGATTGTAGTTACTCACGAAATGGGTTTTGCCCGGGCAGTAGCTGATCGAATGTACTTTTTTGATGAAGGGAAGATAGTTGAAAGTGGTACGCCAGAGGAAATTTACAACAATCCTCAAGAAGAACGTACAAAGTTATTCTTGTCTCAAATCTTAAAACATTAAATTATTTCGCTAAAAATCAATGCAGACCTCCCCCCGTTTTATTTAGAGAGGGAGGTTTTGTTTGGGTATCAAGTTCTTATTGAGTTTGGGGTATCGTTTAGCGAATGATTAGAAAAAATCCAATTACAACTAAAAATCCATAGATGATTTTATCGAATTTTCCCTGGGGAATGATCCGATTTACTTTTTCACCCACCAGAACTGCTCCGATGATGATGGGCAAACTATATCCGTAGAGACGAATCACTTGTGAAGTCCACATACCCGCTAAACCATGAGTGACCAAGATGGCGAAACCCGTCGGAAGAAAATATCCTTGCAGTGTGGCCCGGAATTTTTCTGGATCCCAGCGGCGTAATATGCCATAGACAACTACCGGTGGTCCGTTTGTGTTATATGCGCCACCTAATATTCCTGCAATAAGACCAGTTAAATAAGCCCATTTTTCATTGAGTAATCTGGGGAGAGTAGGAACAAATAAGTTGTATGATCCAAACCCGATCAAGAGGATTCCCAAAAGGGATTTTACGAGTGGTTCTGGTGCTGCTTTCAGGAAATATATTCCGATTGGGATCCCGATCCAGGTTGAAAGGACCAGGCGCCAAGCCGCTTTTATCTCTACTTTCCGCCATGATTTTAGGAGGATCGTGAAGGCGATTGTTGAAGCACCCATTGCTACAAGAGGAGTTGCTACTTGTAAGCCTACTACTATTGCCAGGAGGGGCATTGCGATCAATGCGTCACCAAACCCCAAGGCTGATCGAATAAATGTGGAGAGGAAAAGAATTGATAGTACAAGAAAAGTTGTTGTAGAAAGTTCCATGTCTCAAGGAAAAGAAAATAGTCTGGTTAATGATGAACTTGTTAATCCTACCATAAGAGCCTCATTCTGAAGGTGGAAGGTAAGCAGGCAAATTTAGTTTCTTCTGGTCGAAAAATATTCCACTCATTTCATCTGCTTCTTCTGGGATTGTCAGGTAGATTCCTGTTTCCGCGCATTTCCTTATTTTTAATAGCAAAGATAGTTATCAGCAGCATGAAGATCCTGACTGCCAGGTTTCTTTCCCTACTGTTTCCTCGTGATTTTAGAATAGGGTAATAGTATACTTTCTTAACCAATTCCTATATTAATATGGTTTGAACCACATGACTAAAAAGCAGAAAATTTTTCAGCGACAAATCTTTATCACCAACGAACACGGATCCTGGGTTTTTCTCTTCAGCCCGTTGTTAATCGGGCTCTTTGCCGGCCAAAGCTGGTCTATAGACGCAGTAATTCTTGTGTTGGGTGCGCTGGTTGGATTTTTAATCCGTCACCCGATCACGATAGCTGTGAAAGTCTTAAGTGGCCGAAAATCGAAAGCAGATCTGCGCCCGGCTGGTTGGGCGATATTCATTTACGGTTTTGTGGGGGTATTAATGGTCGGGGGATTGGTTCTTCGTGGGTTAAGTTATTTATTGATTCTCGCTATACCTGGCATCCTTGTCTTTATCTGGCACTTGTATCTGGTTTACAATCGGGCTGAACGAGGACAGATGGGTATTGAAATTGTAGCCAGCGGTGTGCTGGCACTCACTGCCCCGGCAGGGTATTGGATCGGCGTTGGCGGGCTTTTCGGATTGGGCTGGTGGTTGTGGGGGTTAACCTGGTTCCAGTCAGCAGCATCGATTGTTTATGTTTATTTGCAGTTGGCACAACGTGAACAAAAAAAGATCCCTTCTCTCAAGGACCGCTTTCGATTGGGTTGGCGGGCTGCGCTTTACTCAAGTTTCAACCTCCTGATTGCAATCCTGCTATCTGCTGCGGGTATTATACCGACTTGGATTTTTGCCCCTTATCTTCTACAGTGGAGTGAGACATTCCGGGGAATTTATTATCCAGCTGTGGGGGTCAAACCAACGAATATCGGTATCAGGCAATTGATCATTAGCAGTTTGTTTACCGTACTTTTTATCCTGGCCTGGCGGATCTGAGGTTCTATCCGCAGGGTTTGATACCCTTCATTTTTATCAAATTCATTTCCTCACCTTGAAATTGACTTTCCCTGCTTTCCTGCTGAAAGAACCCAGCCAGCTGCCGCATATAAGGTTTAATCAGATTAATTCAACTTGGTGAGCGGGTGAGGATTAGCGCGCTTCAGGAAAAAAATAATCAGATCTCTTCCAGTGATCACCGAAAATAACTCCAGATGTTATGCCGTAAAACCTGTTGGGAAAAGAAATTCTGGTATGATGGATGAGAAATTAATGCAGAGGAACCTGATGAGTGAATTAGATGTCATAAAGACCACCAAAGACGGACCGGTTACGGTTGATTCGATCAAAAAAGACTTAATAAACCTTGGTGTATTGAAGGGCATGGTGCTGCTGGTTCATTCCTCACTTAGTTCTCTGGGTTGGGTAAGCGGCGGACCAGTAGGGGTTATCCTGGCTCTCGAGGAAGTACTCGGTCCGGAAGGCACATTGGTAATGCCCACCCATTCGGGGGATTTAACCGATCCTGAGAAATGGGAAAATCCGCCAGTGCCTGAGGGATGGAAAGAAATTATCCGCCAAACCATGCCGGCCTTTGACCCTGACTCCACACCCACCCGTGGGATGGGAAGAATATCTGAAACTTTCCGCAAGCAAACCGGTGCGCTCCGTAGCAATCATCCCCATGTCTCGTTTACAGCTAGAGGCAAACATGCGGAGTTCATTACCGGGAGTCATGGGCTGCATTTTGGGTTGGGGGAGGATTCGCCATTAGCCAGAGTCTATGAACTTGAGGGCTGGATTTTGCTCCTGGGTGTGGGTCAAGAAAACAATACCAGCATGCACTTGGCAGAGTTCCGGGCAGATTTTCCGGGCAAAAATGAAATTCAGCAGGGGGCGCCAATCATTCAGGACGGTGTCCGACATTGGGTAAACTTGAACGAACTAGAAGAAAACAGCGAGGAATTTGAAGAAATAGGAAATGCCTATCAGAAATCAGGTGGAAAGATCCTGACCGGGCAAGTTGGAAATGCCCAAGTGGAATTGATTCCTCAGCAGGATCTGGTTGATTTTGCGATGGAGTGGATGAGTGAAAACCGTAAGTAAGTTATCAAAAACTCGGCTTGTAACCTAGTTAGAACCTGCACAGGCTGAGAATCCGGCGCTTATAAAATGGATCAGTGAGGCTTACAGGTAATAAGGTGTAAAAGGAAAGGCAACTATGGATTTATTAAACTTTGTCATATTTGAAAATTCAATAAAGAATTGGTTGATCGCCTTGGGGATTTTGGTGGGGATCTTTTTGATATTGACCCTCATCAAACGGATCATAAGTAACCGATTAATAAACCGGGATAAAAAATCAAAAACCGAGAAGGATAATTTCATCATTCCGGTACTGAATCAAACCCGCTGGTTTTCTTTCCTTGCCCTGGGTCTGTACCTTGGCATGCTGGCATTGAATATACCAATCGAAGTTCGGAAATGGTTGGTATTGGGAAATCAAGTGATCTTAACTTTGCAGCTGGGTTTTTGGGGTACTGGGTTAATCTCATATTATGTCAACCGGAGTGTCGCTAACAATGTCAAAGAGGACCATGGCGAGGATGCGACCACGCTGGATGCACTGGGATCAATCGGAAAAATCCTCTTGTGGGTTATCTTGTCTCTGATCATTCTAGACAACTTAAATATTGAAATTAGCAGCCTGGTTGCCAGCCTGGGTATTGGCGGCATCGCGGTTGCCTTGGCGCTTCAAAATATTCTGGGTGATTTATTCGCTTCGCTCTCCATCACACTGGACAAACCTTTTGTGATCGGTGACTTTGTGGAAGTAGATGATTTTGAAGGTGATGTCGAGGATATCGGATTGAAGAGCACCCGGATCCGCAGCCTGTCTGGAGAGGAACTGATCTTTTCCAACACTGATTTGCTCAACAGCCGGATCAGGAACTATAAAAGATTAGAAAGACGACGGATTTCTTTTTCGGTTGCTGTCACTTACGGCACATCGATGGAGAATCTGAAAAAAATACCGGGGATTGTAGAAGAAATCATTTCTCCACTTGAAAACGTCCAATTTGAACGCGCTCATTTTAAGTCCATGGGAGATTATTCCCTGAATTTTGCTATAGTTTACTATGTTCTCGACCCGGCTTACGCTTCTTATTTAGACGCCCAGCAAATCATTAATCTGAAACTATATCAGCGTTTTGAACAGGAAGGCATTGAATTTGCCTACCCAACCCAAACGGTGATCATGGAGCAATGAGGTGGTTTGGAATGATCCTTTTATTACCCACCTGGTGGAAAGTAATTGGAAGGATTATATCTCAGCGACCAGGTTCCCAATAGTGGTGATTACCTGACAGTCTGCGTCCGAGAAGGTATTTCGGGGGTCAAGTAGAATGGGATAGATCCCGATTTCCCGGGCACCCAGGACATCTGTATAGTAATTATCCCCGATATAGGCAGTTGACTCAGGGCTGCTTTCCGCCAGATAAAGCGCATGTTCAAATATGCCCGGATCGGGTTTCCAGGAATTGATTTCCCCTGCTGAAAAGAAAAAATCAAAATAAGGAAGAAATCCCAATTCGTTGATTTCTTCCTCAATCGAGCTCGACCGGTTGGATACCAATCCCATAACGTAACCTTTTCTACGGAGAGCCTTTAGGGTGGGTCTAACATCATCAGGCACCAGCTTTTCCGGTTGGTGCCTTTCCACCAGTTCAGGCTGCAGAATTGGGGCTAAATCAGCAGCCTGAAACTCGGTTAGGCCCGCAGCCAATAATTTTCGCTTTAAATAGTGGATCCAGAAATCATCAGTAAACTCACCAAACATCTCTTTATCCTGAGCAACCTCGTTCGAATTTGCCCAGTATTGGTAAACGAACTGCAACGTGTCTCTATGAGCGGTTGCCATTAAAGGAAGTTGATGTTCGTCCAGGACGGTGAACAAGATATCCAGAGAAGTTGGGTGCTGGTGGGTTAATGTTCCATCCAGGTCAAATAGGAGGGTGGTGATATGGAGGGGGATGGTCATGTTTTCTTGTCAGTAAATTCAGCTAAATTTCCGGCTAACAGTTTTCTACCGTGCCATCAAGTAGAATTACAATATAATATATACGATTATACAATACCCTTGGCGCAATAAATTAGATCAGATTTCGCACTTTTCAGGGAAAGATTACGACCTGGATGTCCTAAAGACCCTATCCATGAGCTATCCAAATCAAAAACAAAAGCGTTTGCAAATAATATTTATAATCTTGATCGGAGCAACCCTTCCCTGTTATGGATTAGGGTATGCCTTTGTGAAGATCAAACAGAATAATGAACCTCAGAGTACTGTGCAGTCCACCCGGACTGCTACATATACATCTACTCCGTTCGTCACATTTACACCTGGAAGGAATATCCCTACGAGATATCCCACTTTCACACCGACATTGACAGCGACTATCACCCCAACGGGAACACCGTCTCCTATCCCAACAGACACACCCACACCGAGCTGGACACCGGAGCCAACCGGGACAGCTACCCCAACAGCGACCTCAACAGCGACCGAGCTCCCTACGGACACCTCTGAACCGCCAACACCAGCCTCAACAGCGGAATAATTTTATTCATGAGGATTTTCTTTTCTTATTAATCTAAGGAGTTATTTTGGATTTTATTGATTAAAGGGCGATGTTAGCAGGTTACTGTGAGTTGAAATGGCTCCCTTGATCAACTTCATTAAATCTGTATTAGATTAGTTCCCTCTGGGGAAAACTGTGGTTTAATGGGGTTTCTTTGAAAGAGAAGGAAAATATGATGGAAAAGATTGGAAAAAACAGCCAACGATCGATATTTATAAAACTCTTCCTGGTATTTGGTATCCTGATCCTGCTTATGATCGGGATAACCTCCTGCAATTTCCCGGATATCCAGGGGTTACTTTCCCCGAACTCCCCTACGGAAATTCCCAGCGTGTCCCTGGCTTCACCTACACCAAATCCCTCGGCAACACCCAGTGTCCCGGTTCTGGGATCTGAGACCCTGATTCTCTGGGTTCCACCGCAGTTTGATCCCTTAGACGAGTCTACTGCCAGCAATTTATTTCTATCCCGACTGGATGAATTTAGCTCACGCAGACCGCAAACTGACATTCAGTTGCGAGTGAAGGAACTTTCCGGTGAGTATGGTCTGCTGGAGTCTCTCCGTACAACCCGGACCGCAGCACCCATCATCATGCCGGATCTGATTGCTTTACCGCGCCCATTGATGGAACAGGCGTTTTTGGAGGGGTTGGTTTTACCCCTGGATGAAATCACCGAAGTGATGGATGAAAATGATTGGTTCAGCTATGCCCTGGATTTGGCTCAGATAGGAGATCAGACTGTAGGAATTCCTTTTGCCGGGGATGTGATGGTCCTGGCTTATAAAAATGATACTGAAGACCCCCCGCCGCCGGATTGGGATTCTGTTCTTGCCATCCAAAAAGCGCTGGCTTTCCCGGCTTCAGATCCCCAGGCTCTGGTTACATTGGCTTTATACCAAAGTCTGGAAGGTGATCTGATAGATCCCAGCGGGGATCTCGTCATTAGAGAAGAATCATTATTAGAAGTTCTGACTTATTACCAGCAGGCACAGGCTGCCAATGTTATGCCCTATTGGCTGACCCAGTTTGAAACCGATCAGCAGGCCTGGCAGTCTTACCAGGAACGTCAATCCACCCTGGCTGTCACCTGGAGCTCAACCTTTCTGAGCTCAGATTCTCCCAATACTGCTCTGTCTGCCTTACCGACAAAAGACAGCAAACCATTTACCTATGCCGACGGCTGGGTTTGGTGTGTGATTCCATCTGATACCGAGACAGAACAGGTAGCAGTGGAGTTAGCAGAATTTATCACTACTGAAACTTATTTGTCCACCTGGTCTCTTGAGGGTGGGTATCTTCCCACCAGACCATCCGGGATGGATAGCTGGTCAGAAGTATCCTTTTACTCCACTCTGCAACAGCTGCTGCCCTCGGCTGTCCTGATTCCAGATATCCATTTACTGGATGAGTTGGGACCGGAGGTACGGGATGCGGTTGTAGCTGTACTGAAGGATCAGGCTGAACCGACGATCGCACTTGCTGAACTTGTGGAAGCTATCCAGGGTCCCTGAGGATGGATTCCGGAGTCGCGATTCTTAATGATAAAATCTTCAAATTCCTATTTGTAGATAGATAGATACATACGGGAATTCAGCGACCTTACTTCTCAAATCAAACCCCCCGTGTTATAATCACCAGCCGTGTTTGAATTTGATTTGTGGTTTAAAAAGAAAAATGTTTTACCAAGAAGGATACTAAAGATGAATGACCTGATGAAGACGTTGGAAACACCAAAAAACCCCAATGTCCCTGATATTCGCAGCGGGGATACTGTAACTGTGTTTGTTCGGATTAAAGAAGGCGAAAATGAACGGGTCCAGCAGTTTAAAGGTACTATAATCCGGACCCACGGCAGTGGAAACAGCGAAAGTTTTACTGTAAGGCGAATTGCCAGCAATGGTATCGGTGTGGAAAGAACCTTCCTTACCCGATCCCCCATTGTTGAGAAAGTAACCGTGCAGAGCAGCGGATTTACCCGCCGGGCCCGGCTGTATTTCCTGCGGGATCGCAGCGGCAAAAAGGCCAAGCTGCGGCAAAAGTTTACTTCCTGATTTATCATATATAGAAAACCACCAGGGTGCAGTGAAAACCACTGTACCCTTTTTGGTTTAAAGGGAACTTTCTGGATAGGGCATTAAACCTGAGTATAATGATGTTATGAGGATCAATAAACACCAAAGGCCGATAGGGATTTTTGATTCCGGCGTAGGCGGGTTATCTGTATTACAGGAAGTTCGCCAGCAGTATCCTCTTGAGGATTGTATCTATATTGCGGATCAAGTCCATGTTCCCTACGGGACCCGTTCCCGGGAAGAGGTGTTGGGGTATTCAAAGGGGATCGTCCGTTATCTGCTGGGCAGGGGCGCAAAATTGATCATCGTAGCCTGCAACACTGCCTCAGCGGCCGCCCTGGCTGAATTGAGGAAGAAATACCCGGATATACCCTTTGTGGGTATGGAACCGGCTGTGAAACCGGCGGCAGAAGGAACTATCAGCGGCGTGGTAGGTGTGTTGGCAACTCCGGCGACCTTTCAGGGAGATTTATATTCATCGACGGTGGAAAAATTTGCGCGGGGGGTGAAAATCTTAAAGGATACCTGCCCAGGGCTTGTGGATCAAATCGAAGGTGGAAAAATTGATGATCCTGTAACTCGGAACATCCTGGAAAAGGCTTTAACCCCGATGCTGGAAGAGGGAGTAGATGAAGTGGTGATGGGTTGTACCCACTATCCATTTGTGATTCCTGTCATCAGGGAGATTGTAGGCGAGAAAGTCCGGGTGATTGATCCCGCGCCGGCAGTAGCACGCCAGGCAGGACGGTTATTAGAGGCTTTTGATCTCAAATCGGATAGGAACCGGGAAGGAGAAGGTCATTTTCTGACCACCGGGGACCCCGGAAAAATGGAAAAATTTATCGAGGAGCTAATTAAAATTCAGACTAAGGTGATTCAGTTAATTTGGGATGGGGGAAATCTCCGGGAGGAGTAACCGGATCTGTATTAGTCTTTCTTCCTGAGACTGAACAATAATGCAGTCAGCAATGTTCCGCCGGAAATGATCACAGCCAGGATAATTACAGTTGGGTTTTTACCGCTGCTTTGAAAGCGGGGTTCGATGGCAAGCTTTTCTGTGGCTGCTGACGTTGAGAGGTTAAACAGAACCGGGGTCCCTTCAGGTGCGATTAAGGAGGGAGTGTGGGAAAACCTGGGCGGCAAGGTAGCACTGGGTTCTCCGATCGGCGTGCTGGTGGGGGTATAGGAAGGCTGGATGATGACCTCATCTCCGAGCAGCAAAACCGTATCCGTTTTAAACCCGTTAATCTGATTTAAAACCTCAAGCGGGATGTTATAAACTGCGGCGATGGTCCACAATGTTTGTCCACTCTGGACGATATGTATTACTGTTCCGTCACTTAGAGGAGTGGAAACGATAACCGGAACTGCTGAAGGGAAAACCGAGGCAGAAGGGGTACCGGAAACAGCCGGGTATTTGGGCGTTGGCGCAGGATCTCCAAAGTAATAACCGGTATCCACTGTATAAAAAACAAGATTACCGGAATAGGCTACCCCGGCTCCGATATATTTGGCGCTGGGGTTGTACATAGTGTGGTGATGAAGGGAATCGTTCCAGGGACCGTTGATGGTTTCCATGATCGACATATTGGTCCCATAGGCGACATTTTCCGAGATATAGATTGTCGCTCCATTTCCAAAACCTGCTGCGATTGCCCGGTCTCTGGGGCGGGATCCATCCGCACTGATATGAGTCCATTTCCCTATGGATGCCTGGTACTGGCTGTGCTGCTGGGCGATCTCCATTAAGGCCGGATCAGGCAGAAGCGGCGCCAGCCCTCTTTGGGAGCGCAGTTGATTGATAGTATCGATTACTGTCGTTGTGGAATCCCCCTGGGCTTGAATGATGCCAACAAAGGAAAAGGTCAGCAGGAGGGTAAATCCAATCAGGAAAAGCTGGACTTTGATTTTTTTCATCGGTTTTATATTATAGAAAACACCATCTTGTCCAGGGGGGAAAACTTTGACAGGATATCACCCTTGACTGATTTTCTTATCCTGATCTAGAGTTCCCGCTTTAAACTCTCAATCGCAGCCACTGGGGTGGGATCGACATCATAGGCCATTGCCAGGTAATAGGCTGTGAAATCTCCAAATTGTATTAAATTCCACATCTGGGCCAGGCGGGTTTTTCCTTTGGCTTGGACCAAATCTGTAGTTAACCCTTCAACCATAAAACCCTTTTTGGTTAACTCGATTCTTCTCTGGTTGCGGGGATGATTGGAATCCGCCTGCAGGAATAAAGCCACTGACTTTGTCAAGACTTTCTCTGGGTTAACTACCCCGGCCAAGGTATTGTGATCCGCTTCCGGCAGGGCCTCAAATTGCCCCCAAGCTTTGGCGATCTCACTGATCTGACCTTTCCAGCGCCTTGCGACAGGAGCAAGCAGATCGGCAGCGAATACGCTTACCCAGCGATCGATAAGCTTTCCCGCCATGCGTTTTGCGGGGTTCTGATGATCCGGCAGCTCCGGCGCCAGCAGGTCCCTGCCTTTTTGCAGTTCACTTACAGCGTCATTTATTTCCTCAAGAGGATCAGGAAGGAAACCCAACCGGTAAAAAACGTTCAGCAGCAGGCAAAATGAGTAGCCCACCGCTGCTCGCGGTTGTCCTTTGTGTTTAAAGATCCACAGGTCGGTGCCAGTTTTTTTTGCAATTTCGGCCATTTTCCCACCAGTGGAGATGGCTAAAAGGTTGCATCCCCGCTCAAGAGCGGCTTCCATTGCCGAGAGGGTTTCTTCTGTGTTTCCGGAATGAGAGGAAACGATTACCAGCGTGTCTGGTCTATTTGCCCAGGCAGGAAGTCCGTAATCCCGGTGAACCTCAATTGAAACGGAAGCCAGGGGAGCGGCATAGGCTTTCAGCAGGGAGGCCCCGATGGCGGAACCGCCCATGCCGGCGACTAATACTTGTTTAACGCCGGTAAAATTCGAAAGCGGAAGAGCTTCCGCTTCGCGCCAGGCGGTATCCAGATGTTCGGGCAGGCCGTTCATTTCCGCCAGCATATTGTGACTGTCTAATTTAGGAAAGTCCTGATATTGGTTTAAATCCATTGTGTATACCCTCTTCTGTTTATTGGAACCCGTTTCCTCATTCCATAGGATGCGGGTTCCTGCTTGTGAAAAACTAAATCTTGTATATTTTTAATCTTGCAACCCCTGCATTAAATCATAGATATCCCGCCGCGACCAGCCTGATTTATCCGCCAGAGTTTTAGCGAGCCGGGTAGGGCTGAGCCCTCCTAACTTGAGCTCTTCCTGTATGGTCTTGAGGAGTTTTTCCTTGGTCCAAACAGCTTCGTTTCCCCTGCCGGAAATGATTAAAGTGATTTCTCCTTTAGGTTCGTGCTGGCTGTAATGCTCCCGGGTTTCGCTGATGGTTCCTCTATAAATTTCCTCGTGAAGCTTGGTCAGCTCCCGGGCTATAGCGATTTCTCGGTCACCTAACACGATTAGCATATCTTCCAAAGATTGGATCAGCCGATGTGGTGTCTCCAGAAAGACCAGGGTCCAGGGATGATCTTTTACATCTTCTAGAAAATCCTTTCGTCCTTTGGTTTTCCTCGGCAGATAACCCAGGTAAAGGAAGTTGTCGGTGGGAAAACCGGAAGCAGACAGAGCAGCAATCGGTGCGCTGGGACCAGGGATGGGGACCACCTGATGGCCAGCTTCCAACGCCACCTTAACCAGGTAGAATCCAGGATCATTGATGGCGGGAGAGCCTGCGTCGGATACCAGGGCCAGGTTCTGTCCTTTTAGGTGGTTCAATAGAACTGGAGTCTTCCTTTCTTTGTTGTGATCGTGGTAGGAGGTCAACTTGGTGTTTATCTGATATGCCTTCAGCAAGGTTTTTGAGGTCCGTGTATCTTCGGCAGCAATAAGAGGAACTTCCTTTAAGATCCGGACTGCCCTGAAGGTGATATCCTCCAGGTTTCCAATTGGTGTGGCTACCAGGTAGAGGGTGCTCATACCGCTTTTTCCTCTTGGGTTAGATTGTGTTTGATGTTTCGAGCCAGCTTTCTGCGGGTCAGCATCACTTGCCTGCCGCATCCCAGACATTCGATCTTAATATCCGCGCCCAAACGGATGACTTTCCAACGGTCTTCTCCGCAGGGGTGACCTTTTCGCAGCTGTAAAATATCGTCTAATTCCAGGTCGGGCAGCATGCGGGCATTATATCACCTGAAAATTAGTCAAAAGTGAATATGAATCGAGATTCAACTAACCAGGTCACTAATGACATTTCTTTTAAGTCAGATTACTTGATTCAATTGAACCTTTTTTACTCAGCATATCAAAACCCGGCACAATTGATAATTCATTTCTGATATGCTATTATCAGCACACATCGATTGAATATCTCAACCACATAGATTGATCTGGCAATTTAAATAACAATGCCTTTTTACCCTGGCATTGTTCTTTATAATAAATAACTGATGGGAACTATAGTAAATTCTGCAAACAAAGGAGCCCGGGATGACAGATCCACGTACAGTAAATCTGGCGAAAATCCTTGTTAACTACTCCACTGAGGTCAAAGAAAAGGACCTTGTGGCAATCATAGCCCAACCGCCGGCGACGAGCCTGGTTCGGGAGGTATTTCGCGAAGTGATACGCGCCGGTGCTTATCCTTACCTTTTGCCCTATTCCCTCCCCGGACCATTAGCGGGGTTTGAAGGACTTGGTCAAATCTTTTTAGAAGAAGCCAATGAGGATCAATTGCAGCATCAGGACCGGTTCTGGAAGATGGTCAATGAAGACTTTGATGTCAGAATTTTCATCAAATCCCAATTCAACACCCGAACATTGAGCAGTATCGACCCGCAGCTAATGCGAATCCGCCGCCAAGCGTACAGGGACATATATAACACTTATTTTGAAAGAATGGCTTCCGGATCATTGCGCCGGGTGAGCACACTTTATCCCACCCAAGCATTTGCCCAGGATGCCGAGATGAGTTTAAAGAACTTTGAAGATTACGTCTACAGTACAACGTATAGTGATAAAGAGGATCCAAAAGCGGAGTGGAAGCGTATCCATGATCAGCAGCAAAGACTGGTCGATTGGTTGAGGGGGAAAAAAGCAGTGCAGGTGAAAGGACCGAATGTTGATTTATCCCTCTCGATTGAGGAACGTGTGTTTATCAATTCTGATGGAAAGCAAAATATGCCCAGCGGAGAGATCTTTACTGGTCCAGTCGAGGATTCCACAACTGGCTGGGTGCGCTTTACTCATCCAGCAATCTCTGCTGGGCGTGAAGTTGAAGGAGTGGAGCTATATTTTGAGGAGGGAAAAGTAGTCAAAGCTTCAGCTACCAAAAATGAGGATTATTTAATCACAATGCTGAACACCGATGAAGGGTCTCGATATCTCGGTGAATTTGCGATTGGGACCAATAAAAAAATTGACCGCTTTATAAAAAATATCCTTTTTGATGAGAAGATAGGGGGGACGTTTCATATGGCCTTGGGACAAGGGTATCCAATCACAGGAAGCTTGAACAAAAGCGCTATCCACTGGGATATGATTTGTGACATGCGTGATGGTGGTCAAATATTTGTTGATAATGAATTATTTTATGAGTCGGGAGAATTTAGGATTTAGTATAAGTGCTCAATATGGTCGAGTTATTTTCATGGATTTGAGTCTTGATAAATAAGAGACAGCAATTGTCAGGTTAAAAAAACAAATTTGTATAGTACCCGACATTCCTCTCTCTCCGACCAGGGTATGCAAAATCAACTGAAATGGATTGGCCCTTGCTTCGTTCCGGTGGAGGAATATTTCGGGGAAAAACGGCAGGAAGCGCCAAATAACCTGTTTTTAAAATCAGAGAGAAAAGCATTTATCCAATAAGGGAAGGGAAGAATACTCTGACTTCTGATAAGGGAGAACTAGAGGTATGTCAATCTATTATCGATCCAATTAGATCATCCTATTTACGCAACGACAACACCAGGAAACTACAATAGGCGAGCCGGGAGTGTTGAAGAAGTGTAGGATGGTATAATCTCCGGCAGGAGTTTTTATGTTAAATCTTAATCCTGCGACACTGATTTCAAGAATTATAGTTCTTTTCACAGCCTTTTCTGTGCACGAGTTTGCCCATGCCTGGACCGCCAATTATTTTGGGGACAATACACCCCGGGTCAACGGGCGGCTGACGCTAAATCCATTGGCGCATCTCGATCCCATGGGATCGCTGCTGCTGATTGTGGCTGGATTTGGATGGGCCAAACCTGTCCCGGTGAACCCTTATACCCTCAGGCGCAGCGGGCCTTCAGCGATGATGTGGGTCGCCCTGGCTGGTCCGCTGTCCAATTTCCTGATGGCCCTGCTGGCTGCTCTACCCTTCCAATTAAATCTGGTTAATGTGGATGATCTTTATGTATACTTTGCCTCTCAGGGGAGTTCCATCCTGCCAACTCCAATTGGATTTTTATGGGAGTTCATCACCATTAACCTGGTGTTGATGCTGTTTAACCTGATTCCGATTCCGCCGCTCGACGGGGACAAGATTGCGGAATTTTTTCTGCCCCCTGCCTGGAATAATCGAATGACCCAGATTCGCCCCTACGGACCGATGATTCTGATTGTTCTGTTTTTGGTCGGTCCCTACCTGGGAATAGACGTCTTGGGCTGGATACTGGGACTACCCCTCCATTTTTTGATTAATCTACTGGTGGGTTAATGAACTCTAAGGTCAGTTACCGAGTCTGGCAGTTCTGTCAGGCATTTAAGAGATCTCCCCGGGAGGGAGATCAGGAGGCAGTAAATACCGTTTTGTTTCCGGAGGAGCAGAAACTCTTTCAACAGTTACCCGCAGCTGATCAAGAACACAGTCTGCGAGTGTTCCGGTCATTAAAAACCCAAGGGGAGGATGATCCAGACCTGCTGAAAGCCGCTTTGCTGCATGACCTGGGGAAAACACGTTATCCGCTCCGTCGCTGGGAACGGGTTTTTGCTGTTTTGACGGCAGGATTATTTCCCCGGCAAGTACAAATGTGGGGAGAGGGTAAACCGACTGGTCTGCGGCGTCCCCTGGTAATTATTAAACAACATCCCTATTGGGGCGCGGATTTAGCGGAGGCAGCTGGGAGCAGCCCGCTGACGGTATGGTTCATCCACAACCATGAAAAGGAACTGCCTGAAGGATCTCCATCCGATGAGGAATTAATTTTATTAAGGAAACTTCAAACAGCAGATGATACCAACTAGGAAAATTAAATGAAAATTCAGTTCACGATTCTCGGTTTGGGGCAGATTGGCACCTCTGTAGGGATGGTTTTGGCGGATCATAAAGATCAGTTTATACGGGTAGGCCATGATAAATCCCGGGGAGTCGCCAACCAGGCTAAAGAAAAAAACGCCATTGATAAAATCACTATCACTCTTTCTGGGGCTGTGAAAGATGCTGATATTGTCCTTCTGGCCTTGCCGTTCCAGGAAATTTATCCTGTGCTGGAGCATATTGCACAGGATCTGAAGGAGGATACCCTGGTATTAGATACCGGACCGTTGAAACAGCCGGTATTAAAATGGGCAGAAGAACTTCTTCCGGAGAATCGGTATTATGTAGGGTTAACCCCGGTGATTGATTTTCCTTATCTGGGAGATTTAGACTTTGGTCCGGAAACCGCCCGAAAAGATCTATTTTCCAATAGCTTGATGGCGATTGTTAGCGGGCCTCGCTCTAGTGAAGCAGCGGTTAACACGGCTGCCAGTTTGGTGCAATTACTGGGTGCATCTCCCTATTTCACTGACCCGGCTGAAATCGATGGGTTAATGACCATGACGCATATTATGCCGCGATTATTAGCAGCATCACTCCAGAAAACAGCCCAGGATGCACCTGGCTGGCGGGAAGCCCGCAAGTTCGCGGGTAAAGCTTACGCCCAGGTAACAAATTCACTCGCTCAGGATGACGCCCCGGGAACGTTGGCAGCCGCGGTGATTTATAACCAGGAAAATACAACTCGTGTGCTGAATGATATTATCCGGACTCTGGTTGAAATACGGGATCTGTCCGAAACACCGGGTCAGAAAGAACTGGAAGAATGGTTTACCAAAATACAGAAAGATAGGGATCTGTGGTGGGTTGACCGACGTGAAAGCCGCTGGCTTGATATTAAAAAGAGTGAGATTCCACGCCGTACGTTGATTTCTCAACTTTTTGGTATTGGAAGACAGAACCCTCACCGGAAGGAGAAAGACCAGTGAGTGAATCCCGGGGGGTGGGATATTATTGTTATATGGTGGAATGTGCCGATGGGACTTACTATACCGGGTGGACAACTGACCCGGAACGGCGGGTTAAAGAACATAATGCGGGAAGAGGTGCACTTTATACAAAATTCCGCCGTCCAGTTGAGTTGATTTATCTGGAAGAAGTAATTGACCGGTCCGCTGCCCAGCGCAGGGAATATAAAATTAAAAAACTAACCCGGGAGAAGAAAGACAATTTAGCCCGGGGATTTGCAGAAAATAGCTAAGCTGGTAAAGTTAGAATATTAAAGGGGATAAATTATGCCGAAACCATTGGATTGGATTGAAACCGAATTGCAAGCTTTAAGAGATACCGGTCTTTACAACCAGATCCGGACTCTGGAATCTCCCCAGGGCGCCTGGCTAGTGGTAGATGGGGAAAAAGTTTTAAATTTCTGTGCCAATAACTACCTTGGCCTAGCAAATCATCCCCGCCTGGTGGAGGCAGCTAAAAAGGCTGCTGACAAGTATGGAGTGGGACCGGGGGCAGTGCGCACTATCGCCGGTACTATGGATCTGCACCTCGAGCTTGAAAAACGCCTGGCGGCGTTTAAGAAAGTGGAGAAAGCGATCACCTTTCAATCCGGTTACAGCGCTAACCTGGCAACCATCCCTGCTCTGGTTGGAAAAGATGACGTGATTTTTTCTGACCGACTGAATCATGCTAGCATAATAGATGGCTGTCGGTTGGCTAAAGCCAAAATTATTCCCTATGACCACTGCTCCCCAGCTTCGCTAAAACGGACTTTAAATGAATTCCGGGCGGATTTCCGGCGGGCGCTGGTGGTGACTGATGGGGTCTTTTCCATGGATGGTGATATCGCTCCCCTGGATGAGATCTATGAGGTCACCCGTGATTACGATGTGATCCTGATGGTGGATGATGCCCATGGAGAAGGTGTGCTGGGTGAAGGTGGCAGGGGCATTGTGGATCATTTTAAGCTGCACGGCAAAGTGGATGTGGAGGTCGGTACACTCTCCAAGGCATTTGGTGTGGTGGGAGGCGTGGTCGCCGGACATCCCCTGGTTGTGGAATGGCTTTATCAGCGCGGGCGGCCGTTCCTGTTCTCTTCAGCTATGACGATGCCTGATGTCGCTGCTTGTATTGAAGCAGTGAAAATACTGGAATCCTCTACAGAATTGGTTGACAGACTCTGGGAGAACGCGGCTTATTTCAAAAAGGAAATGAAAACCCTGGGATTTGACACCGGGAAGAGCACAACTCCCATCACCCCGGTGATGCTGGGAGAAGCCCCATTGGCTCAAAAGTTCAGCCGGAAGCTCTTTGAAGATGGAGTTTTTGCTATGTCGATCGGCTTTCCTACTGTTCCGCAGGGGGAAGCCCGTATCCGGGTGATGATCTCCGCCGCGCACAGCAAAGAAGATTTGGATCAAGGTCTGGCCGCCTTTGAAAAGGTCGGCCGTGACTTAGAAGTAATCAGCTGATAACTGATCGCTGAACACTGATAATCAAGAGACAAAAAAGCTGGGATAAGCACCAGCTTTTTGTTTTATTCAAGGGAGAAATTTAACAATCTGAATACCTCTTATTTTCTTGCAAAACCCTCTCACTTACAGTATGATAAAGAAAGATTTAATGCCCTTTAGCCATTAATCCAGTCCTGTTATTCTTTTCCTATCCTTGCTATTTCAATTGAATAATTTATTTCCTGTTTTGGAGGAGATCATGTCGAAAAAAATTGCTTATTGGTCTATTCTTGTTCATATCTATGCTGGGATTAAGCAGCTGTGGACCTTCCCTTCCGACTTGTGATCCTGGGTCTTTAATGGCTCCTGATCTGATCTATCCTGATTGGAGAGAGATCGTCAACGGCAGTACTGTCGAGTTGGAATGGTCCTATCCTGATTCAAGCTGCGAACCAGAGGAATATGAGATTATTCTCTCCCAGGAGCGGGATTATTCTGTGATCGAGATTACAGATACTGTCGACGGATCAGAAAACACCTATAGCCCGTCTGGATTGGATATTGCTGAGGAATATTTTTGGCGGGTGAGGGCAAAAGTTGGGTCTAGCTACGGTTCTTATTCGCTTGAGCTGCGGTCTTTCTTCACTGAGCCAGTCTGTGATCCCGGGGATTTGGTAGCGCCTGTTCAAACCCTGCCCGTGGATGGCGGAATTTTTGATATTGGTTACTCCTCTCTGGAGTGGGAGTGGCCGGTAACAACCTGCATCCCATCGAGTTACAAGATCGAAGTCTCTGCTGCTTCGGATTTATCCATCACAACTGATTTCGGCGCTACCGGCACCCCGGGAACTCGCTGGGGCTTTGGTTCTCCGCCAACCCCAGCAACGCAGTACTACTGGCGAGTCGCTCCCTATGCAGATGGGGTCCTGGGCCCTTTTTCAGAGATCTGGACTTTCTATACCGGTCCTGTTTGTGACCCAAGCTCATTGGTGGCTCCCGATCCTCTTTTCCCCACTTAGGGGACGGAGTTTATTTTCGACGCTCCTTCCTATGAGTGGTCTTACCCGGATTCCTCCTGCACTCCAATGGGCTACCATCTGCAGGTATCCGGTGCTCTAGATTTTTCAGCCACTGCCCCTATTGCCCTAGACCTGAAGCAATTTAATACAGACACCCTTTGGATTCCAACTACCACACTTGGAAATTGCGAAGATTTTTACTGGCGAGTGGCTGCTATCGAGGGTGGAGAAGATGGTCCGTGGAGCACTCCAATCCATTTTACAATGAATGCGATGAATGCCTGCACGCTACCCACTTGTGGTACGGGTGACATTCCCACACCGGACCTTCTCTGGCCCGCTGTTTTTGAAACGATCCCTGATCTGATCCCCAGCCTGCAGTGGGAAAATCCAGGAACCTGCGACCCGGAAGGGTATGCAATCGAGTTTTCTCACAATGTTGATTTCTCCGATATTGTCGTATCGGGCGCGACCGGAACTCCAGATACCTCCTGGGGTCCCTCGGCTCCCTTTGAGCCGGGCAGGCAGTACCGCTGGCATGTTGCTGGCATAGTGGGGACTACATTCGGTGATTGGAGTGGACCTCGAAACTTCTTCACCGGACCGGAATGCACATCAGTTACCGAACTGGTCGCACCGGTGTTATTAGAGCCGGAAGATGGGTCAGTTGAAGATACCCTAAGTGTGTATTTCCACTACCTGGCTGCTTCTCCGATATGTCTCCCGGATGGTGTCTTTATTAACCTGCAGACCGATCCTGCCTTCGGTGGGACTAACCTTCTGGGTGAGTTCTCCAAACCGTCGAATACAGTGATCGCAGAACCCCCGCTGACGGACTGTACGCTTTATTTCTGGAAAACAGCGTATATTCAAGATGGATTGTACGGACCTGAATCGGATGTAAGCTCGTTCTATACCAACGAATCTGGTACTTGCCCTCCGGCGCCGGTCCTAGGGACATTTACAAAGAATACTTTCTGCCGGGAAGGAACCTACCCTGAATATTTTCCGCCCAAATTTACCTTTATTGAAGGGGATTTTGTACAGATTCTTGCCCGGAATCCATTTTCCACTTACTTGTTGGTCGCTATCCCGGGAGAAGACGGCTTCACACCCCTGAAACCTCTACAATCCTGCTGGACTATACTTGATGCAATCAGAATCTGGGGTCCTGTTCAAGTTCTTGAAGGACTTGAAGTGTTATCACCACCACCAACACCGACGCCTACCCCGATAGTTTGCCATAGTAAGTTGAATCCAGAAGATTGTAAGATTGCAGGAGGAACATACGATACTGGAAAAAATTATTGTTACTGCCCTTGATCCAAATCGCGGAAAATCGACCTCGACAATCATCTGATGTAAAGATGATTGTCGAATAGCAGATGAAATACAGCCAGCCTGAATCCCGGGGTGGCTGTATTTAGATATCTCAAGGTCAGGATATTTCACTTCCTGGCATTCACATAATATCATGCCCCCTTTTTCTTAGTAGTAACGCCTGGTGGGCTTGGGTATATATTACTCATATTAATCCTTGTTCTGGATTTATATGAGTAATTATTTGCAACTTAATGATCTGTTTTTGTGTATAGAATATTAGAGGTAAATTTATGAACATATTTTTAAATAGGAACGTATTGCTCTTGTTGGTAGTTTTCTGCCTAATACCAAGCTGCACTCTGGGGGAACGACAGCTGAGGGGGGATTCACTGCCTGATGGATGGCAGGAATCCAGTCTGGAGGTGGGCGGGAACAAACGCTGGTACAGGATATATTTCCCGGACCCGATATCTGAAAACCTCCCGCTGGTATTGGTTCTGCACGGGGGAACGGGAAGCATGCGATCGATATTTCGCCCCAATGCTGGGGGAACCAAAGAATGGCTGGGATTGGCAGTACAGGAAGGGTTTATCCTGCTGGTGCCCAACGGAACAAATCCTGAAACCGGGGATACGTTTGGGGATGACCAGAATTGGAATGACCACCGGTCAGATTCAGTAGCCGGTCAAACTAATGCTGACGATGTCGGTTTTATTCTGGTTTTATTAGATCGGATCACTGCCCGGTATCCGGTGGATCCGGAGCGGGTCTATGTCACCGGGGCATCGAACGGCGGTTTGATGACCTACCGCTTGTTGATTGAAGCCCCGGATAAATTTGCGGCTGGAGCTGCCTTTATTGCCAATCTTCCGGAAATTGCCCAAAAACTTACCGTTTTAGGGAAGCCGACCCCGCTAATGATAAGCAACGGTATAGAGGATCCTTTAATGCCGTGGGAAGGCGGATTGGTCGGAAAGGAGCGGGGAATGGTCATTTCTGCAGAAGAAACAGCTGCCTGGTGGGCGATTGCCAACAGGGTTAACTTCGATCAAAAAACCTCGGAGCTGCTCCCGGATGCTGATCCGGAGGACAACTGCCGGATCAAAAGGGATTATTACCCAGCCGGATCCGATGGAGATCCGGTGGTGTTTTACACAATCCGGGGAGGCGGTCATGCTATGCTGTGCCTTCAGGGAAACATTCCCTTCGGGACAACTTTTTGATCCGCTGGGTGATTGGTCCGGTATGCCGGGACGCAGAAGGTGTTACCCTGGCTTGGGAATTTTTTAATCAGACTGACACCGCCCATCCCTGATAAAGGATTAGTTTTTACAACGTTTTTACGCCTTCTTAATCTCCTTTGTATGGATTATCTGTAATATCAAAACAGGAATCCAATTTTAATTTTGATTTAAAGGAGCAGACCATGAATAAGATAGCGATCAAACTCATATTTGTTTTTATCCTCTTAACCTCAACCCAGTTTACCTGTTCATTCTCCGATCTGCTTGGAAATGGCAGTGAAGAACTCCCCTCAGGTCCTACCTGGAAATGCTGGAGAGAGCCAACCTTTACCCGAAGGCGAGAACGAAGAGAATTCCTCGAATGGGGAACAATCTTCGCCCCCACCTGCTGACCAAACTTCCTGCACCAAAGCCTTCTTGGGAACTATCAACCTCAGTGATGGACAGGAGTTCGAGAGCGGTGATTCCATCCAGGTTATTTTTACCCTGGAGAACACCGGAACCTGCACCTGGAATTCAGGCTACAGCTTAATTAAAATTGGAGGGGATCTCACTCCATCCAGCGGAAAGCTGACGATTCCGGGTGAAGTTGTAACAGGAGAGTCTGTTGACTTGAGTGTGGAATTCATCGCAACCTCCCAGGTGGGTTCTTATCTCTCAGTCTGGAAGATGGAATACCCGGAAGGCGGCGTCTTTGGTCAAAAAGGTCCGCCCAATGCCGGTGAAAATAACCATCCGCCCGATTCCTCCTGGCAATCCTCCGCCTAACCCTACACCTACACCGCAGACACCACCCGCAGCGAATCCGGATGTTTCGCTGGAGGTGGATGGGGTAACCTTGCTGGATGATCAGTGCTACGATCTCAATAACGGCGAGGTAGTGGACTGCAGTGATGCCAAATCTGATCTGTGGTACAACTACATGCCTCTGGGCGGCATGATGCACAAAGACAACTACACTGAATGGTCCGGCAACCAGGATGATGAACCGGACAAGGCTTATTGTCAGAATGCGTCCTATGCGCCGCTGCCGCACACCATGCTGGAAGAGAAATTCTTCTGCTTCAGGATCGAGACTATAACCAGCACGACTTATGGCTGGATCCGGACCGAGCGTTTTGATGAGGACGGTGTGACCTTTGACTTCCTGACCTTTAAGGCGGATGGCACATTGGTAACCGTCAACACTAACCTGTTTGTTGAAACCCAGGGGCAGCTGATCACCATCCTCAAAGATGAATGTTATGATGTCCAGAATGGGGAGATAAATGCCGACTGCAGGGGAATATTTGCCGGTTTTCTCTATGAAGAAGTGACTAAAAAGAGCTTACAGGTGATGCAAATTAACCTTAATGAGGCTTACTTTACAGCTGCTATGAACTCAGAACCCAGTAAATCTGACTGTCAGAATGCGAGCTACAGCACTACTCCTATCTGACCTATTCAGGAGACCAGCTACTACTGCTACCAGTTTGTGCCGGGCACTACCGCTTATTACGGCTGGCTGCGTCCGGCATCGTATAATTCCAGTGGTATGACCTTTGATTACCTGACCTGGAAGCAGTCGCCCTAATAGGTACTTCTCCCCTAGCAAGAAGCCCCCGGGTTTTCCGGGGGCTTGTTTATTGTTGGCAAATTCCTTCGTGCTAAAAATTTAGTGTCATTAGGAGGGAAGCTTTGTTTCCCGACGCGGCAATCTTCTCAACTAATCAGGAGATTGCTTCGGGTAATCCGCACCATCGTAATGACAGTATAAATTTATTCTATTCTTAGGTGCCTGTGGATTTGTCGATTCTGGTGGAATTTCATTTAATACCTTACCCTAATATTTCATCCAGAACCTGGTTAATCATATCAATTGCCCTGGGGATCGACGCTTCCACCGCCGGGCTGAGCACCTCTCCCAATTCAAATTGGTCCGCATCCACGCCAATGATAAAGATCCTCTTCGGTAAGTCCTCCGGGGAAAGTTGGTGCCCGAGGGAGAGGGTCTCAGCGGCGCCCCAACCATGAGCTGAACCGGTTCCTTCGCCGAAGTCAAGCAGGTCATCTTCTGTGAGTTTATGAAGTGTTCCTGGAGGGGCGCCGCTTTGGATCGCGTCCACCAGGATGGCCGCGTCCAGCCCGGCAATAAGTCCCAGCAGCGACAGCCCGGGGCTTTCTGCGGTTTCAGCTTCGATTGTATGTTCAGGATGGTCAGCCCCGTAGGAATCCCGCCAGCGCCGGACAATTTCCAGACCGACCTCGTCGTCTCCTCGCATGCTCTGTCCGATCCCCAGGATTTTTATCTGCATGTGGTTAATTTAACCATATTTAGCGTACATTGTGGACCGGGTCGGAAATTAACCCCTTACTCTCTGGTATTTGCTACAATTGAAGGATGTTCCCAAGAAGTAGAGTAAGATATAAAAAATGTGCCTGGTTAACAAATTAAAGAAAAACGCCTGGAATGGATTGGTTTTGCCTCAATGAGAAAAGAGCTTTTTGTGCACATTCATAGTGGAGGAAAATATCTTGAAGTATATAAAATCTGTAATTGACCTGATTGGCAATACACCGCTGCTGCGTTTGGAACGATTCTGTCCGGGCCATAGTGTATTTGCCAAGTGTGAATTTATGAATCCAGTCAGTCTGAAAGACCGTCCAATTCTTCAGATCATTTTAGATGCGGAGGAGCAAGGGTCCCTGAAATCGGGAGATACCCTGATTGAGGTGACCAGTGGGAACACCGGGATGGCGGTCGCCTGGATTTCGGCAATCCGGGGCTATGATGCAATTCTGGTCATGTCAGAGATTCAAAGTGTCGAACGGCGCAGGATCATGGGTTCATTTGGCGCGGAAATCATTCTCACCCCTGCCTCGGAAGGTACCGCTGGAGCTCGGATAAAACTCAAAGAGATTTTAAAAGATAATCCCGGATATTTTTATGTCGGCCAGCATGTCAACCAG
The DNA here is from genome assembly GCA_964532455.1 of uncultured Anaerolineales bacterium. Classification (GTDB taxonomy): domain Bacteria; phylum Chloroflexota; class Anaerolineae; order Anaerolineales; family UBA11858; genus B10-G9. The sequence continues at coordinate 3,035 of CAZHHT010000002.1, read as the reverse complement.
TCTAATCCAAAAGCGCATTACCTGACCACCGGTCCGGAGCTGTGGGAGGATACAGATGGAAAGATCGATATTCTGGTGGCAGGCCTGGGCACCGGCGGCACGTTATGCGGCAGCGGACGTTATTTAAAAGAACAGAATCCGAAAGTTCAATTGATTGCGGTTGAGCCGGAAAATTCACCGACAATATCTCAAGGTATCTTTCACCCCCATCTTATGATGGGGACTGCGCCTGGTTTTGTGCCGGAGACGCTGGATAAAGAGTCTATCGACGACTTCTTCCTGGTCAGCGAGGGTGACGCTTTTGCTGCCTGCCGGCGAATTGCCAACCAGGAGGGACTGCTGGTGGGAATAACCTCTGGTGCCACCGCCTATGCAGCCGAGCAGCTGGCAAAACGGCCGGAAAACGAGGGGAAAGTGATCGTTTGCATCTTCGCAGATACTGGTGAACGCTACCTGAGCGTGGATGGGCTGTTTTAATAAGGGGAGTGTCCTGTTATCCAAAACAGCGGTATTAGGCATCCAGGTTGTCTGATTGGGTTTTTGAATAAGGATACTGAGCGGTTGTCCCTGCGTAGGCTCTTCCTGATCCCCAGGATTTTGATTTGGCTGAGTTTTCATTTCCTATTTGTTGATAGATTTATCCCGGGAAGATTATTTAGATAGAGAGTCGGGTAGAAACGTTCCGAATAGTCCCATTTCTGGTTGGAATAATTAGATACTCCCAGACGTTGATAACAATATTCTTTTTATTGTTACAATTATTAATAGTTAGCTGATCGAATCTAAAACTATTATTAGGGATCGACTAAGGGGAAGAAGTTATCTCTAGTTAGTTATCATAAAGTATTCCAGGGAGGGATCAAAATGGCGAGGGTTATTAAACCTATTTTAAATGAGCGATGGAAGTATTCGGCTTTCCTTGTGTTTATCCTCATGTTGCTGTTTGCCGCTACGATCGGTGGATGCAGTAGTACTGGGACCTGTGTGGGTTCTGGAGGTGATGTTCTTTTATCGCCGCTATGTAAGAACAATTGGACTCGCTCTGAGTGCCAGGAATGGGATGAAATGGAAGTGAACGGAGCGGATTGGGAGTATAAAGGCGGGACGTGCGAACGCCAGGGCTTTACCGATGAATGCTCTGATGGGAGCTTCAGGTACCCTGGGGATTGCTGAGGTTAAAAGAGGGGAGAGATTTACCTCAAGCTTGGGCTGGTTATACTATTTACACCCTCAGGAAAAAGGTAGAGATCGGTGCGATTCAATGGTCAAGGCATCACCCAGCCGGAATATCCGTTTCGGTTGTCGAGTCCTTCTGCGATGAGTATCGGCACGTAATCGGGTTTCTGAGCCGTATAGAGACCACTGTCGGCGAAAAAGAGTACATATTGACCGCTCGGGTCCCAGATGACTGTATAAACAGGCTCAGTGAAGATCTCCTGAGGTGGGTGATCTATGGATCCCAATAGAGGACCAATCCAGAGCGAATCGCCGGGCCAAGCGAGATCCTTTGAACCAGGTGCGACAGCCGGGAACGGATTGGCTCCAGGCGGTCTGTCCAGGTTGATGAATTGTCCGTTGGAATCAACCGCGAGTACTCCAAAATCTGACTGAGCCAGAATAAGATTGGCTTCTTTAGACCAGGAAACCAGAGTTACTCGATCACCGACAATCCGCAGAGAAGCCCTGCCATCGGTGGGAACTAGATATAATCCTATTTCAGTGTCGGGATTGCATCCTTCTATCCAATAACTGAGGACTGTAACCGCATCTGTCGGGTTAAAGGTTATGGATTGGAAATAACCCGACCACACCACAACACTCTCTTTGGTTTCGATGTTGTATGTCCTCAGGTTTTTTGGTCCGCAAACCGCATCCCAGCTGTGGACAAGGAAGGTCTGATTGTTAACCCAACCCAGGATCTCCTCAGTTCCAGATTCGGAAGGATCGTACAGGGTTACTACACCTGAATCATCAGCCCGGGCTGCCCAGACTCCCGTCATGGAATAGCCTGCGCCTGTTCCGAAAGTACGCACACCGGTGTGAACGATAAATTTTCCATCCGGTGACCAAACTGGCTGGTATCCCTGGGATGGCCCATCGGTTAACCAGGTTATCTGTTGATCATCAAGAGAAATTACATAGAGATCAGATGTCGGCCCGTCGATGGCGCCCATAAATGCCAGATAGCTGCCATCCGGTGAAAAGGCCAGGCTTTGCCCTTCAGTCATGGCCCGCACGGCTTCCACTTCCGGATCACCGGGCATGGACTCTGCACCTGGTTCACTCTCTTCAGAAGTAAGTGGTATCTCGATGTCCAGTTGGGTTCCTGAAAATTTAGTTATTCTGAGGGTGGTATTGGCAAAGTTGTTTCCTGTCAAATAGGCGATGTATCCGCCGCTGGGAGCAGTCAGAATTTGACGCGAGTAGGGCGGGTTGATTGGTCCTTGGTAGAACCTGATCAGGCCGCTGCCGTCAGGATTGACAGCAAAGAGCCCGTCAGCAGTGGAAAAAACCCACCAGGGTCCTTCGTCAGAAAGAAGTTTGTCGGGTATTCCCGGATCATCCGCGGATTTATCCCCATTTTCTAGTGGTGGGGCGGTCTCCTCCGCCGCGATTGAGGTTAGAGTGGGAGGGGGAGCAGTTGGCTCTGAAGTGGAACACGCTGCTGCATAGATGCTCAAGAAAGCGATCAGGATAACATTCAGAATAATTGGTTTTGTTTTTATCATCTGTTAAGCTCCTTGATTAAGTCCGTCGAGCTTGGTTAATTCATTATATACTGTTATATGTATAACTCAAATTCCCAATGCCGCTGGGTTAATTAACGTTAAACGTTTCTTGAGGAGGGCTCTAATCGAATATGCTATACTTCAATTATAAATTAATCATCAGGGAATCCGCAAGAAGCGAGAGATAAAACCAGCGGTGTTATCAAGCATAAAGGAACATAATGCCCAAGTGATTATCGCGCAGTTGAAACATAATTAACGTTGAACTAAGCGCTTCGCGCAGGGGGACATCCAGGCGAAGTTTCG
>CAZHHT010000001.1:40711-76756 GCA_964532455.1 uncultured Anaerolineales bacterium | reverse complement strand
CCGGACTTGGGTTTAGAGACCAGCAATATCAGCCCGGCACATAACAAACCGAACATAGCTCCGATTAAGAGATCCCACCATTTATTAAACATGTTCGCGATTGATAAACCTTGTTATTTCCCCACTTCCAAACTTAACCCGAGCCGCTGTTCTTCCGAATCCAGGTAAATAATCTCTACCGCAACTTTTTGGTTCTCCTCCAGCACGTCCCAAGGTGATACCTGGTCTCCATTTTCCCCCAATTCGGAAACATGGATCAAACCATCCACGCCTTCCTCTAACTGGACAAAAGCTCCATAAGAAACAATATTCTTCACTATTGCCTCAACGATTTGTCCCTGATGATATCGTTCGGCAATAGTGTCCCAAGGATTGGGGCACATCATTTTTAGACTGAGGGCCACCTTGTTTTGATCCCGGTCAATATTTAAAATAAAGACTTCAAGCTCATTTCCTACGGCGACCACATCTGAAGGATGGTCCACTCTACCCCAGGAAAGCTCTGAGATATGGATCAATCCTTCCATACCTCCCAAATCCACAAAAGCGCCAAAGTCAGTCAATGTAGTCACAATTCCGAGAATGCAGTTGCCTTCTTCAAGAGCATCCAGAAGTTTTAACCTTGTACCAGGCTCTGCCTGCGCTGAGCGTTCAGACATCACTACCCGGCAGCGATCTCTATCATATTCAATAATTTTCAGAGAAATCATTTGCTGCAGGTATTCCTTCTTTTTATATTCTGTCAGCAGGTGAGAGGAAGGAACAAACCCATTAATTTTTTCCCCCTGAACTAACAAACCTCCCTGGTTACAGCCGACTACCTTCAGGTGAAGAATTTCATCCTGCTGATACAACCCATCGATATAGGTCCAGTCATTTTCCGGTTGGGTTAAATTGAACTGGGTCGGGACATGAGGTTCAGAGGGAGGTTGGGAGTCTTCTTGAAACTCTGCGCCTATAAACCCGTTATCTCCTTCAGATAAAGCAGCTTTCCACCACGCATCTCCCAGTTGGGGAGTTTCGCCTGGTATCTTTTGTGAATGATCCTTTTGAACCATTAATGATCCTCATCAAATTTGTGACGAGCAAAACTTATTGTAACATTTTTTAAGTGTTTTCTGAAGAAGATTCAATATTTTCTTCACGGGCCTGTTTTTCCATTTCCAAAATCGTTTTTGCGACAACCTCAATAGCAATCTTCTGTTTGCGGTAAAGATTCGCTTCAGACATTGCCAGGCGTTTGGCTACATCCCTGACTTTTTGTCCTTTCAGAAATTTCATCTCCAAAATATTATACAAAACCCAATCCAGGGTAAACCTCCTGGTTCCTTCTGGGCGAATCTTGTCAATTGCCTCTCTTAATATAAACCGGACAGCCTTTACGGATATCCCGTCATGTTCTTCCAGCGCGTTCTGTACAACTTCAAGCTGCAGCAGCGGGCTTTCCGATAGATGCGGTCCCCCCCAGTAATCCGAAAGCGCATCCCTGACCCATCCAGTCAAGGTGCCCTTATCCAGGGGAAAATCATTCGCCGCAGTAGAGAGCACACTGGTTCCATCATACCGAGCAGCTGCTCTTAAACTCTGGATCCGGTTCATCTGAGGAGTTAAATCTTCGATAGAAGTAAAAATCTGCTGTTGGAAATTTCTATCTTCCAGCGCTTGATAAGCACGTTGAATTAATATTTGGAAGGCTTCTTTCTGGTCTCCATGGAGCTCCTCCCCGGGGATCTCCACTCCCACCAATCCCAACAAATCATCCGGTTCAGTTTCACTGAATACAGGAATGATCCAATACTCTCCCCAGGAGAACAACTCAAACTGTCCAATTCCGTCTTCAGTGGTAGCAACTTCCAGGATATTTTGGGATAAGTCCTCTTCGATAAATCCTACCTGGCCTCCTACAGAAACCAGAAAATCCGCCCCATTTTTATTAAAGGAAGCTGTAAATGCTTTCTGGACCTGGAGGCGGTCACAAATCGCCGCCAGCACCGATTCGAGTAATTGTTTTAGATCATCTGTCGTAAACAATCTTGCTTCCAAATTCTGGACCAAGGCTAGATTGTTTTTCTCTTCACCAAAAAGAAACCAGCGCTCCCATATTGGCGAAAACATAGTGATCATATATTGCATGAGTAAAAAAGTGCCTGCCATGACAACTGGAGCAAAAACTGCGATCGGTTCGCCTATTCTCCTGGTCAAAGTAGTTAATGCCAGGACTGTGCTGACTGTGATGGGTCCCCTCATCACCCATTTAATCAGTCGCCTTTTTACTACTCGATCAGGCCAGGGAACACCAAAAAAAGCGACAGCATAAGCCATGATAATGATTAAACCGGACACCAATATATTGCTAACAACAGCTACTAACCAGAACACATAGGGATGAACGGAGGCAAATGCTGATCCAAACAGCAGATAGGGGAAAGAACCCAAGGCAGGCGCCAGGGCACCTACAATCAGGTATCCCATTCTTCTGCGACCGGACCGGGTTCTAGTCCGGTGATACGCTCGTTGAAAATTGATCCAGGACCAGATCATACTCAGTATGTAAAAAGCAGAAAATACCCAGGTCAGGTTTGTCCTTTCCAGGTGCGGAGCAACCACATTTTCAGTGACCAGATGTCCTACTAGTAAATAATTTGGAATTGTAAGCAGAAATATTCCAGAAATGATAAAAGTCGCTTTAACCAGCTTTGTCCGCCGTCCGCGGGATGGACGGCCTGTTGTGGCCAGTACAGCATCCGACAGCAGAATGAAGGCTGGTGGCAGAAAGATGATGCCAATCCATTGGATTTGATTCCAGCGCTCAACCCAAGCAAGGGTACTGACTACCCCCGCAACTGACTCCCCCACAAAAACAACTGCTACACATGCCATGATAAAAGCAGATGAGCGGGCAACTTTATCCTTTAGATTAAAAGTTAATGCATAGAGAAGCAGAGAAAAAGCGGTAATTGAGATACCAGCTGCCAGGAGTTGATTAAGCGTCTGAAAAACACTCAAAAGGTTCATATATAAGAGGAAAAGAAAATGGCTATCTCCTGATCGCGGTAATATTGATCATTGTAACCAGAAAATTCAAAACCCAGTTTGTATGCAAATTGAATGGCAGGATGATTTTTAGGCTGCATTTCCAGAGTTAGGCGATGAATGCCTTTTTTCCCACACCAATCCTGGGCAGCCAAAACCAACGCGCTGGCGATCCCATTTCGCCTGTAAATCCGATCCACTATCAAATCCTCTACCCAGGCGCTGGCCGGGGCAAGTCCCAATCTGACACCGATATATCCTCGAATTATCCCGCCTTCTTCTGCCAATAGCAAAAGGTCCCGCTTGGTCCAATCATCTGCCAGTCTGCGGGAAATTCGTGGGTAATTAACATGCACCTCACGGGGCAGACGGACTTCCCGGAAAGATACCTGAGTCTGTGTATCTGTAAGATCCAGCGTCATCTGCCAGACATGTCCAGTTGCATAATTATGATCTAATGAGATCATCTTCGGTATATCAGTAGATATTGCGGGGCGGATATCGATTTTAGCCATAAATCTTTCCGTGTTTATTCACTGGGAGGTTCGACGTATAAATACACAGCGCAGGGTTCTCTTTGAATACCTTGATTATCAATCACAACCAGGCGTAAATAATAATTGCCGGGCTCCAATTGAGTTGTATCCCAAAATCCCAACACCTCATCGTATTTGGGAGAATCTCCTGCTTGAATTGTTAACCAGTTATCCGTACCTGCTCTGGAAATCTCGAATTTATAAAAACCAAAATCGGCGATGTTCACCGTACCTTCCACTTCAACGATATCCTGAACGGTGGAATTGTTTTCCGGGAAAGTAATCATGACCTCGTCTGGAATACATCCAGCCTGGATAATCTCAGTCTCTGGTAGTGGGGTTTCCTGAACATCGGCAGAGAATGTACCCGTCCCTGCGGCCATGGTTATGGTCGGTGAAGCTAACAAATCAAGGGTAGCAGTCGATAATGGTTCCACCCCAGGCATGGCTGGTATGATAAAAGAGACCAGCCCAAATTCTGCAGTTGCCAAGAAAAGTAAAACTACCAGCAGCGCTGCCGAGCGGTTTAATCTCACCTGGGCACTTTCTTTTTCTAATCCGAAAGCCGCAGCCCGCAATTCTTCCCAAGCATTATAAAATTTGCGAAGCTGCCATATTGTTATTATTCCTAATATGACATAGATCAGAAACTCAAGTTCTTTCAGATAGCGTAAAATTTCATTCATTAACTATTATGACATTAGTTCTAGGTCTGCTTAAGCTGTATAGATAAATATAAACTAAGGGAATAAAGCACCCTAACTATCAGCCGGGGCCTGGATTTATAACACCTTCAGGATTCCCTGGATTAGTTTCATCATTTTCGGCGCCAACAATTTCCCAGTCTCAATTACTTCCTCATGGGTAGTCTTTGCTTCTCCGTACAAATTGGATTGGTTTGTGATTCCTGAGATTCCCAGCACTCGCTGACCGCCATGATTAGCTACAATCACTTCCGGAACTGTTGACATGCCTACTGCATCAACACCGGCGTTAAGCAGGAACCTTAAATCCGCAGGGGTTTCAAAGGTCGGGCCTGCCAAACAAACATAGACGCCCTCATAAAGGGTTATTTCCAATTCTTTAGCTACTTTCCGGGCTATCTCGATCAATTTATGATCGTAAGCTTGGCTCATATCAGGAAAGCGGGTACCGAATTCATCCAGGTTTGGACCCCGCAGGGGATTTGGGCCTGCCATGCCCAGTAAGTTTAAGTGATCAGTAATTAACATCGGATTTCCGGGATTAAAATCCTGATTTATCCCGCCTGCAGCATTGGTAACTACCACTATTTCGATCCCTAAGCGCTGCATAACCCTGATGGGCAGCGTGACCTGGCTCATTTCATAACCTTCATAATAATGAATTCTGCCATTCATGACCAAGACATCTTTTTCTTCCAATTTCCCGATAATCAGCTCTCCGGTATGCCCTTCTACTGTTGATAAAGGCCAGCCTGGAAGCTCATTGTAGGGGATAACCGTGGGATATTGAATGGATTCTGATAATGGGCCGAGCCCTGAACCCAGAATTAATCCAATTACAGGTTGAACTGATATTCTGCCCCGAATTTCACCTGCAATCCGGTCCATATCTTCTATCGTATATTTGGTCTTCATGGCAATATTTCCCTTTGTTCTGCCTCTCAAAGCGATCCATTTAATTATAACATCAGCCCAGTTTCCATCCTGACATATCCTATTACAAGGATGATTTTGAAAACAACAATTCGGTTAACGGCTCAGGACAATACATCTTTAAAAGCCCGAATGACCTTTTCAACATCCTGATCATCGATCCAGATATGCACCACCATCCTAAACTGCCGCTCTCCTGTAACGCCAACCAGGACTCCTCTATCCTTCAATTTTAATGCTGTTTCCTCTGCATTCAGGAGCAACTCCCTCGCGAGGTTGACATACACCATATTAGTTGACGGTTTCTCGTGCTCGAGGATCAGTCCTTCAATACCCCCTAAACCCTGGGCAAGGGCTGCTGCTCGTTGATGGTCTTGGATCAGGAGGGGTAAATTTTTTTCCAGGGCATACAATCCTGCCGCAGCGATCATGCCTGCCTGCCGCATACCTCCACCCAGCATCTTACGTGTTTTTCGAGTCCGTCTGATGAAATCTGCCTTACCGCACAATACTGATCCAACCGGAGCTCCCAAACCCTTACTAAGACAGAACATAACGGAATCTACAGGTTTAACAAGTTCAGCAGGATTCACTTTTAGAGCAACGGCGGCGTTAAAAATTCTCGCTCCATCTAGATGAAACTTTAATTGATGCTCTTTAGCAATCTCTCCCACCTGCCGGGTATATTCCCCGGTCAGCGCAACACCACCACAGCGGTTATGGGTATTTTCGAGGGTTATTAACCTAGTTGGTGGGTCATGAATATCATCCATTCGTATGGCTTTCCGAATATCTGACAACCTTAAAGTGCCGTCTTGCTGATTGGGCAGGATGTGTGACTGAATGCCTCCCAGGGCGGCGACACCCCCTACCTCATATAAGAATGTATGGGCTTTATCGCCCAGAATGATTTCACTTCCACGCTCACAATGAGTCAAGATGGCAGCCAGGTTTCCCATGGTTCCAGAAGGAATAAATAATCCTGCTTCTTTACCCAGCAGCCGGGCAGATTCTTCCTCCAGTAAATTTACTGAGGGGTCTTCTCCATAAACATCATCTCCAACCTCAGCTTTGGCAATTACTTCGCGCATTTCAGGAGATGGTTTGGTTACTGTATCTGAACGAAGGTCAATCATCTAATGGGCTCCTTTCTTGGTGATTCTTAATAAATCCAAGATCTCAAATAACTCACTTGCTAAAGGTGCTTCAAAGGCTTTTTTTGTCTTTTCTCCCGGAATTAGAATCGAGAGCCGGAAAGCGTGTAAGAATTGCCGTTGGATTTTTATACTGGTCTTTATCCTTCCATAAACGGTATCCCCAACAACCGGACAGCCGAGAAATGCCATATGAACCCTGATTTGGTGGGTCCTTCCGGTGAGGATAGAAACTTTTATTAAAGTGTGTTCAGGAAACACTTCCTGGGTAAAGTACTCACTGATGGCTTCTTTTCCATCATGTTCCAGTACTGGAGCCATACGTTGACGATGTTTTGAATCCCTTCCGATTGCTACTTCCACTCTGCCCTGGGGAGTGGGAGGCCGGCCGTCTACCAGCGCCAGATACTGCTTATCTACGCTGCGAGCCTGGAATTGATCCTGCAGGAACTGGTGCGCCCGATCATTCTTTGCGAGCATGATAACACCCGATGTGTTCTGATCCAAACGATGAACCAAACCAGGCCTTTTTATCCCGCCTACCCCCTCAATCTCCGGAGCATACCCCAGAACAGCCTGTACCAGGGATCCTGACGCATGACCAAGGGACGGATGTACAACCATTCCAGCAGGTTTGTTAATAACGATCAAATCATCATTTTCAAATATGATATCGAGAGGAATGTCCTCTCCAATAAGCGAGGTTTCCCTCGCAGGAGGTATGGTAACTTCCACCTCCGCACCCAGATTCAACAACTCTGCTTTTTTGTAAATTGGAAATCCATCTACATTCACTCCCCCCTCAGAGATCAATTTTTGGATATAGGAGCGGGAATATTCTTCCAGGTGTTCCGCTAAAAATTTATCAAGTCGAAGTTCTCTTTCAGTTTGATTTAGAAGGATAATCGTCTCTTCACTCATCCTTTGTTTTTCTCTCCTCTATCCACATCCCTACCAGCAGTACTATAACCCCCATAGTTATGCATGAATCCGCCACATTAAATACAGCAAACCTACCAATCGAGACAAAATCCGTGACAAACCCGCGATACAACCTGTCTATCAAATTACCCGTAGCGCCTGCCATCTGTAAGCTCAAGGCAAGCCGGAAATAATAATCTTCGGCTGGAATCTGAGGAAAATAAAACAAGATCATGGTGATAATAAAAAATGCCAGTACCAAAAAGACCCCATTCATTCCCTGAAAAATTCCGAACGCGGCACCAGTATTATGCCAATTAACAATCCGAACATAGGGCGCTAACCATTCTACGGGCATCCATACTTCATTAAATGATAAATTCGCTCGGATCACAGATTTTGTCCACTGATCAAAGACAATTATCGAAATCGATATAGGCAGTAAAAAGGCATATGCTTTGAGATATTTTTTCAATATATCCTCCATCCCGAAATAACTACCCCATTTTACCGTACAAATTCAACAGAACCCAATATCATTCCGTACCCCTGTGCCCATGTCGATACCCTGCACCCAGGTGGATATTGGCTTCAGACGGGGAAAACATTGATCCGGCGGGAAAGTACATGCTATAATCTTCAAAGGTGAAAAGAGATGAATGAGCCAGTTCTTGTCCTAAACGGCAATTATGCGCCTATCAACGTTTGTACAACCCGGCGGGCCATGGGATTAATCCTGATCGGAAAAGCCAACCTAGTGATGGATGGGCGCGGGATAGTCCGAACGGTCTCTATAACATTCCCCAAACCTTCTATCATCCGCTTACACCACATAATAAAACGGCCCAGGCCCAGCGTAAAATTGTCCAAACGTGAAATTTTCAGGCGGGATCAGTATAGATGTCAATACTGCGGTCAGCTAGCCAGGAACCTTACCGTGGATCATGTTCTTCCACAACACCTGGGTGGAGAATCCAATTGGTCAAATCTAGTTACCGCCTGTGCTGCCTGTAATCATCAGAAAGGGGGACATACCCTGAAGCATTCCGGATTAAAATTGGAAAAAAAACCCCAACAGCCACCGGGGTCTGCTGTATACCTTTTCCGGAAATATCTAAACATATACCAGGAATGGGAGCCTTTTATCCAGGGCTGGTAATCAGAATCCTGCTATTTTACAAAATCAATTTCCATAAAATCTTCTGCCAGGATTATCTCTTTAGGGAAGGTTTTTTTTGCTTCCGCAGTGATTGGTTCGGCTGTTTTATCGCCGTAGATTGAATAATGAATCAGGTATAGTTTGCCAACCTTGGCCTGGGATGCAATCTCTCCGGCTTGAGCAGGTGTGGAATGTCCTTCATAAGGACCTCCAGCTTCGTGAATTAATACATCCGCTCCGGCGGCCAGATGAACAATATTGGGATGGGGATTGGTATCGCTGGAATATGCAACGCTAAACTTGTCCTTTATACTTTCAATCCGCAGTCCAATAGTAGGTATCAGGTGATCCCCGGGAGATGAGTGAATCCTGAAATCCTGATTCTCCAGTACTAATGTCAATTCTTCCTCAGGCAGTGTGTGAAAAGAAACCGGGTACATGTTCTGCCAATCGCCTAAATCAAATAGGGCTGACATTTTTTCTGCTCTGGAAATCGTATGCTGAGATCCATAAATCCTGAACTCTTTTTTTCTTCCCAGAAGCCACATATCCATCAATAAATTTGGGAGTCCTGAGACATGATCCGCATGAAAATGAGTAATAATCAGGTCACTCAGGTCTTCAAAATGAATACCTGCCTTCCGTAATCTAAGGATTGGATTTGACGCACAATCCACCAGGATGGATGACTGCTCCCCCTGTATAACCAGATAAGTGTTCCCATGCCCTTCGAAGGCGACAGCGCTGGCCGTACCCAAGAATATTAGTTTGGCCATATAGATCTCCTTGTGATGGCAGCCATTAAATGTTTCATCGACTGAAAATATTCAAGGCAACCTGGGGTGTAATATACACCTCAAAAAATGCGGCTGCCAGCAGCAGTGGAATAATAACCAATAACATAATACGGGTCCAATCGGCAAGAGACCTTATCCAGGCTTCTCCAATCGTATACTCCTCGTTCGGAGTAACCAGTATTAATCCTAAGTGAATAATCAAGGCCCCGGCAAGAATGATTGCTGGGACCTCAAAGATCCCGTGGGGAATTACAAAACCGAGCAGGAACTTCCAGGGAGACAATCCGGTTTGACCTGCAACCGCAGTGAAATAACCGATAATACTGAACGGGAAAACGAGAGCGATAATTCCTAACACTCCAAAGGAGAAAATTCCCAGTAAACTGGCCAGTGCTATCGCCCGCAAGTTATGAAATAAGATTACACCTGTCCCCTGAATTGAGAAGAACCGGATGGGACCAATTTCTTCTAACCCTGTAACCAGCCCTTCTTCAATATTCTCCCAATCCAGTAAGTCTGCCGGAATTGAAAAGACCTCTGCCTGGGCACTGCCGACCAGAGCGCCGGCTAGTGTAAATATAAGTGCGAGCAGAATGGACCATTTCAATGATTTTAGCGTGCCCCAGACATTCATGCTCCACCATGTCCGGAACGGACCCGGCACACCGACAAATGCGGACTTAAACACCTGCCAGGCCCACTGCAGGTTTAAAGTACCCAGTTCTCTGCCTAATAATTCTTCCCGGTTAAAGTGTGCAATCCCGGTTCGGATCAATAACCAGGCTACAAGAACCTGCCCAAAAATTGCATACCAGAGAACATGATATCTCGCCCAGAACATGATCATGCTCTCTCCTACAAGAAGCAGTGCCATGGGGATGATAATAAATGACGCCAGGAGATTTGCAGCCCGGACAGAAGTTGTTTGAGATGAAATAACTACTGCACCGCTAACCATCACCAAGGATTGTACTGTGGCCAGAGCAACCACCTGGATTAACAGGGTTGTATCAGGTACCCATCCTACCTGCTGGTATACCCCGACCAGGTATACAATGATTGCCAAATAACTGGCTATTAGCGGGGGAAACATCACAGCCATTAACTTCCCCAGGTAAAGTTGAACATCCGACAATGGACTGCTGAGCAGCGGTTCAATGCTTCTCCTCTCTTTTTCCCCCACAAAACTTTCCAAGGCAATTACCAGAGAAACCGAGATCGGGAAAAACCCCACAACCATCAGCAGAAACGGTATCAGCCGGTCAGCAATGATCGGGGCACCATATTTTGCAACAAAATCAACTGACTGCTGGGCCGTAAAATTCATCAGACCGGGAAAAAAGATTGTCAAAATAATAATAGGGGCAATGATTCGCCAATCACGGAATTGATCCCGAATCTCACGCCGGGTGACAATCATCGCTTTTTGGAGATTAACCCACATGGTTAATCTCCTCTATTGGCGCCTGGCTAACTGCCTGAAGATATACTGATTCCAGGCTGCGCTTAATCTCCTCCACTCGAACGACTGCGAATCCCGCCGACACTAGATTTTGAAGCACAAGAGGATTAATCTCTTTCGGTGCAGTTACCTGATAATGAAACCAGTCTGTTCCCTTTTCAGTAATTTCTACTCCTGAAGGAAGCGGCAGGTTGCGTCTGTCCAGGTTCTCGGCCAATTGAATATGATATTCACCTGGTCCTAACAGCTGCTGCTTTAATTCCCCGTAGGTTCCATTGGCAATGATCTTTCCGGAACAGATGATGGCAATTTTATCTGCCAACTCTTCCGCCTCAACAAGATTGTGAGTACAGACAATAATAGCCCGGTCTTCTGACCGGAGCGATTTAATCGCATTTCTAACCAGTCGGGCACTGGCGGGATCCATTGCCGAAGTAGGTTCATCCAATAATAAAACCGGCGGGGAATGAAGCAGCGACCGTGCCAGTGATAACTTCTGTCTCATCCCTTTTGAATACTGTCCTATCCTGCGATTAACAGCATCCAATAAATCAAACTTGCCCAGTAAATATTGAATCCGCCCTTCCCTTTCTTCTGCAGACATACCATAAATCTGACCAAAAAAATCCAGGTATTCCAAAATATACATCCTGTCATACAAGCCATGATCCTCGGTTAATACTCCAACAGCCGATCGTACCTTTCCGGCATCAGAAATCACATCATATCCTGCTACATATGCAGTTCCACTGCTGGGGCGGAGTACGGTGGTCAGCATTCGGACAGTTGTGGTTTTCCCTGCCCCGTTTGGACCCAGAAGCGCAAGGACTTCACCTGCTTTTACGTGGAGGTTTACCTGATCTACTGCTCTTATGTCTTTAAATTTTTTACTGAGATTATTTGTAATGATCATTGAATTGAGGTCTCACCGGGTTTTCTCTTTTGGCGGATTATGAATAGTGCTCCGGCAACGAGTACCACTGCCGCCAAGAATGCTTGGTTAATGTTGATTCCCCGGAAGGACGAGATGTCCAATCGGAGAAATTCCAAACCAACTCTTCCAAGCCCATAGAAAATGAGATAGATCAGAAATATGCTTCCCGTTTTTATCCGATCCTTATATTTCCTGCCCACACACAGCAGAAAAGCCATGTTTAAAACACTCCAGATTGCCTCATACAAAAATAATGGGTGGTAGGAATCCACATATTCATAACCTGGCAGGCGATACAGCGGATCAATAGTAATTGCCCAGGGCAGATTCGAAGGAAGTCCATATACTTCCTGATTGACGAAATTGCCCCAACGTCCGACGGCTTGTGCAAGCGCAAGTCCGGGGGCAATAATATCAAGCCAAATAGAAATTGTTTCCCCTTTTTTTCTGGCAAAAATACTCAATGCGATTATTCCGCCAATTACAGAACCAATGATCCCTGCCCCGCCTTTCCAGATTGCAATAGCCTCATTAAGATGGGTGAGATAATAACGGGTGGTAATTCCGTGATTCACCATTGATTGGGGGGGAGTCAGAATATGCCAGAATCTAGCTCCAATTACACCGCCAAGGAATAGCCAGGGAAACGCATCAATCAGAAAATCCAGGGATTTATCCCTCCTGGCTGCTTCTCTGGATATGATAACCATTGCAATCAAAATCCCCAGGATGATTATTATTCCATAATAATGAATGGTGATTGGTCCCAAATTAAAACCTGTAGGCATAAGTTATCCTTTTTCCCAGAATGAGTCCTGGTTTCTGGTTGATTTTCCCCCACTAGAGTTGATCCCCGTACTCCTCGTCCGGGGCAATAAATACTTCCCGTTCTATCCCACTTCCTTTAGAAGGACCAACGTACCCCAGAGCTGATAATTCGTCCATCAATCTGGCAGCCCGGGGATACCCAATTCGCAATTTACGTTGAATTAAAGAAGTTGACGCTCTCTGAGAATTGCGGACGATTTTGAAAGCATCCTTAATAAGATCATCATATTCATCCAGCTCTGCCTTCTCTTGGAGAACATTCTCCCAGGGTGGAAGGCAGAGTTCTTCCGGTTCAATATCAGAGATTTCTTTCCAGGCTTTAATGACCCGATCCAATTCTTCAGGAGTTACAATGCATCCCTGAGTTCGGACAGGATTGGCGGCTTCCGGCGGTAAAAACAGCATATCGCCGTTCCCTAACAGCGATTCTGCGCCGTTCATATCCAGGATCACTCGGGAATCTACCGAGGAAGCTACCGCAAATGACATCCGGGCCGGGAAATTTGCTTTGATCAATCCCGTAACAACATCGGTACTTGGTCGTTGAGTCGCAACCACCAGGTGTATTCCGGTCGCTCTTGCCATCTGGGCTAATCGGACAAGACTGAACTCCGTCTGTGCAGGAGCCATCATCATCAGGTCAGCTAATTCATCAATCATCACCACAATGCGGGGTAAAATTTCCCCGTTCTTCCTCCGACTTACTTTGTTATTGTAGGTGTCGATATTTCTGGATCGGGTTTCATCCAGAACCTGGTATCGCCTATCCATCTCCGCAACCACCCACTGCAGCACCCCCAAAATACGCTCCAGATTGGTCTCTACTTCACCGTACAAATGAGGAAGACCATTAAACCGAACTAGTTCAACCATTTTTGGATCAATCATCACTAACTTGAGCTGTTCTGGTGTATTGTTCATCACCAGGCAGGTGGTTATGGAAGCGATGCAGACAGATTTCCCCGATCCAGTTGTTCCTGCAATTAACAGGTGCGGCATAGTGGCTAAATCCGCCACGACTGGTTCTCCGGAAACATCACTTCCCAAAGCAATTGCCAGGAGGGAATCCAGCTTATAAAATGCGTCTGACTCAATTATTGACCGGAGGTAGACCGGGGAGGACTTTTCGTTGGGTACTTCAATCCCGATATAAGATCTTCCTGGAACTGGCGCTTCAATACGCAGCTGCTTGGCAGATAAGGCAAGCGCCAGATCTTTCTTAAGGGAGGTAATTCTTGATACCCGAACCCTTTTCCTTTCTTCATCAGCATCATCATCTGTTCCATTTAAATATCCAGGCTTAACAGCAAACTGTGTCACTGTCGGACCCACCTGAAATCCAACTACCTGAGAAGGAATACCAAATTCTGCCAGTGTCTTCTCAATTAATCCTGCGGTCATGTTAATATGCCGCTGATTCGGACGAAAAGCCTTTCCGGATGCCAACAGGTCAAGACTGGGCAGGTGCTTATCCCGGGGAGGTGATTTTTGCAGTTTATCTTCTTTGGATTCAATCCTAAATTGTTTGCGGAATTCCGGGGGTATTTTCTGTTTCCGTTTCTCAGGTGCATGTTTCTTCGTTTCTGAAGATCCCTTTTCTTGCCTGGAGGGTTGATCCAGGTCTGCGTGTTCCAGCTCAACTATCGTGGGATAACCCTGTATTTCAGATATTTGCTGCCTCAGCTTATCCGTCAAACCCAATCCCACTATGCTGCCTATTACTGCACCTAAAAAAGCCAATATCCCGGTCCAAACCAGACCAAACAGACTGGAAAAGGCTTCCACCAAACCCCAGCCGACCAGCCCGCCATCCAATCCTTCCCGGGCTCGGGTCAGAGAATGCCCTCCAAAAACCGTAAACAAAACAATCAAGCAGAAAATAGCGCCTTCCAGGGCAAAAATTCTCACCCATAAAACCGAGTAAGGTTCGCCTGCCTGCTTTTTTAACATCCAGATCCCCAAGACTATGCCAGAAAGGACAACAAATACGCTCCCCCATCCTAAACCAAACCGGATGATATTTGTCCATCTTAATAGTGCAGATCCAGCTACCAAATCGGGAAATAAGGTGGCAATCAGAGTCATAATGGAGAAAGCAAGCAAAAGAATACCGCCGATATCCCAGCTGTAATTTCTGAGATGGTCCCAGATACCCTGGAAGGATTTACCTTGCTGCGTTAGGGCATCTAGAATATCTTTTACGTTGCGGGGGTCCTGTTTATCCGTCACAGGTTCTCCTACGAGTATTGATCGCTGGGTTGAAATTTCTGGTGAAAAGAAGCCAGTCCGATACCAGCTAAAATAAGTATAGCACCAATTATTTTTACTGCTGACGGCTTCTCATTAAGAAAAATATAAGCCAAAATAGTAGATCCAATCGGTTCTCCGAGCAGGTTTGCAGATACATAGCCTGCAGGCAAATACTTCAATGACCAATTAAATATGGAATGCCCTAGAAGTTGAGGCACAACAGCCAATAAGATCAACCAACCATATACCCGAGCTGGATATACAGGAGGAGCACCTGCCATGAAAAACATAGCGATCACCAGGAACAGTGCAGAAGCACTGAAAACAAGGAATATATACGGCGGCAAGGATATTTTACGCCGCAGATGTCTGCCTATCATTAAATATGCTGCTCCGGAGATAGCACCCAATATGGCCAGGAGATCTCCTAATAGGTTCTGAGATCCCGACAAAATATCCTGAAAATGGCAAGTGATACCTCCAGGCATCCAGGAACAGACATCACTGCCCGCAATAATGACGCCTCCAAGCAAAGCCACGATCATGCCTATTATGGCAAGCCGGGGTGTTTTTTCACCCAGGAAGACTGGCGCCAGCAAGGCAACCCACAATGGGGTTGTGGTGACGAGAACAACAGAGCTAGCTACAGATGTATACTCGAGTGAAGTGATCCAGGTTGCAAAATGAACAGCTAATAAAAATCCGGCCAGCAATGCAAATCCAAGGTCTTTTCTGGATAAGGCTCGCAACTCATTTTTGTGTTTGACAATCGTATAGGGAAAAAGAAGGAGAGCCGCCAAACCCATCCTGAAAGCAGCGATCGTTATCGACGGTGCATATTCCTGGGCAAAACGGATGAAGAGCGATGCCGTGGAAACCGCTGCTATGCCGATCGGTACAATCAGGTAAGGTGCTACAGAAGGGATAGCGTCCTTTTTCATGAAGAATGCAACCTATTTATAAGAAGAGAGTTTCCAGGATTGTGTTCTTTCTTGACAAAGAAAAAATCGAGGGCTACAATTCGAGGCTTGAGAGCTTATTATACAGCAGTTGGAAATACTTTTTATCAATCAAGCTAATTTTGGAGGAATTTATTTATGACCCATGTAATCACCAATTTCTGCATGTATGACGCCAGATGTGTTGAAGTTTGTCCTGTGGAATGCATTGTGCCCGGTAAACCAAGGGAAGAATGGCCCACGTATTACATCGATCCCGACACCTGCATTGACTGCGGCGCGTGCGTTCCTGAATGTCCCTACGATGCCATTTACATGGAAGATGAAGTTCCCTCGGCTTATGAAGCGGGCGGTGATGAGCGGGTGAACATGCCCGCAGGAACCGAAGGTTGCAATGAAGAACATGAATCAGAAGATGTTAATGGAGTTACCCACGTGCTTAAACATACCCGTGTTCTTGACGAGGGCGAAGTAATTGATCTCACACCTGCGATCCAACTTAATGAAGATTACTTCACTAACGGCACCGGGTATGATGCATTAGATTAATCGTAGTCATTACCCAGGATCGAAAAAAAGAAGCCGTTTCGCGGCTTCTTTTTTTAATTATCAATGGGTTAGATACTGCAGTTGGAAAACCTGCTTCATTTCCTAAAAGAAAAGATCTCCTTCAACTTCCAACCACCTTCCCCCGCTACTCGCAAATCACGGTTGAGGAAGCGCCACCAGGCCAGTAACAAAAACAATAATGCCCCCATAGAAGTAATGAGCAACCAATCCCAATTAATGCCCAGGATTGCATAACCTCCCTGATAGATATGAAGGGGTGTATATTCAACAATGCTTTTAAGGTCTTGATTGATATTTGATAACCCTACCGTCAGATAATTCGCCACCAACAATCCGCTTACAATCATACTCGCTATACGTGAGGCGGGAACGATCATGCTCAAAAGCAGGGCAAATGAACCAAATAATAGCAATTGAGCTAATAGACCCCAAAAGGGTCTCAACAATTCCCCGGCGGTAAGCCCCATGCTGGTACTGCCAGATGGAAGAACCCAGCTCATCCAGGAGATGAATAGAATCAGAATCAGGGTAACCACATATCCTAAAACCCTTCCCCAGAATATCTCTGATCTGCTTTTAGGGTAGGAAAGGACAAGGTCCAACAACCCATCTTCTTCGTCTTTCACAATCAATTTAGCTCCGGAACTAACGGCAAAGATCCCGATAATAATTGTCATGTATCCAAAGAAATAGAGATCCATATATCCATGCGGTGAGGAAATAGCCTGGAAGCTGTCTCCGAAAAAGGCTAACATCTCTTGCGGGTAATACTCTAATAACGCACCAAAATCGACCTTTGCAATATCTGAATACATGGAAACCATCAGCAAACTATAAAGAGTAAGCCCCAAACCCCAGCCGATGATTTGGCCACGGTAGTGGCGTAGCGTATATCTTAATTCCACTAACATCTCACCTACTCTCCTCTTGATCTGATTCATAATACTTTAGGAAGATTTCCTCCAGGGAGTGAGATGCTGTCTCTAGGTCTTTAACTGGATATGCCGCCAGGGTTTTTATCAACCGGTCCAGATTCCCTTCAACCTGAATGATTACTTCCTTCCCGTTTCGAGAAGAGACTATTGTTACACCTTCAATTGCCTGAAAGATCTCCGGATCGATTGGCTCTAGGAAACTAATTTTCACTCTTCTGATCGCCATCCCGGTTAATTGATTAGGCATGGATTCTTCAACGATCACACCATCACGGATAATAGCAACCCGCTCTGCGAGCGTCTCAACTTCGCTGATAATATGAGAAGAGAAAAAGACAGTTGTTCCGTTTGACTGGGCTTCCCGAAGCAAACGGTAAACCTCTTGCTGCATTAATGGATCCAGCCCTGCAGTGGGTTCATCCAACAGGAGGAGATCCGATTTGTGCATCAGCGCCTGGACAATGCCTACTTTTTGTTTATTCCCGCTGGATAAATTTTTTATCGTTCTTGATAAATCAAGGTTTAATCGCTCAGCCAGTTCTTCTACATAAGACCACTCAATTTGATTGCCCCGCAGCTGCCTGAAGTACTGCAGCTGTTGCTCTACGCGGAAATTATCCTCCAGGCGCAGTTCCCCGGGCAGATATCCAGTGAGCTGGTGAACCACCTGTGGTTTCGCTTGAGGGTTAATTCCAAAAACCTTGATGATGCCTTTTTGCGGTCGAATATGATCGAGAATGCAGCGGATGGTAGTAGTTTTTCCAGCTCCATTCGGACCCAGGAATCCCAGGATTTCACCCTGGTTAACTTTGAGATCTACTCCATGCAGTGCCTTAAATGATCCATAATACTTTTCCAATCCCTCGATGCTTATCGCAAAATCATTCATATTAATTCTCCAGTATACTGACAGCACTTTTTTCTAATGGGGAATCGTCTTCCTATCAACCTGCGAATATTCGCCAGATCTGCGCCGTAAAGAAAACAATTACAAAACCCATCAGAACAGGCAGCAAGGAGGCAACGGTGGTCCATTTAATGCTGCCGGTTTCTTTATAAATAGTGTAAATTGTAGTGCTGCAGGGATTGTGAACCAGGCTGAACAGCATCAGGTTGATACCGGTTAATAATGTCCAACCTCCCATGGTCAGAACATTCAATGTCTGCAGTCCAGATTCTAGTTCAAACATCACTCCAGAACCTTCACCAACACCAGTTGCCCCGGATACCAAAACTGTGAGCATGAGAATAGTCGGTATTACTATCTCATTGGCAGGGATAGCAACAATGTACGCCACAAGAATTACGCCATTAAGACCAAGTAATAAACCAAATGGATTAAGAAAATTCACTAAATATTCAGCAATACTCACTCCGTTAATCAGAAGATTGGCCGAAACCCAGAGGACTATCCCCGCCGGAAGAGCAAAAACAACTGCCCGCCAGAGAACCACAAGGGTGCGGTCAATGACCGAGGTATACAGGGTCTGCAGTATCCGGGGGGGACGGTAAGGAGGAAGTTCCAGGTTGAATGTGGAGACTTCTCCTTTCAGCACTGTCCTGGATAATGCCCAGGAAACCACAAAGGTCAACAAAACTCCCAGCAGGGCAATACTGACTACGGCAAACGCCGAGATTAAGCCGCCAAGGTGGGCTGGAACAAGTGTGCCGATAAAGATTGTGGCGATCAGGATTTGGGTAGGCCAGCGCCCATTACAGAGGGCAAAGTTGTTAGTGATGATGGCAATTAATCTTTCCCTGGGGCTGTCGATGATCCTGGTCGAGATCACTCCTGCAGCATTGCATCCGAATCCCATCGTCATACTCAGAGCCTGTTTACCATGTGCTCCGGCTTTTCTGAAAATGTGGTCCAGATTAAAGGCAACCCTCGGCAGATATCCAAAGTCCTCCAGCAGGGTAAACAGGGGGAAAAAGATTGCCATGGGAGGAAGCATGACTGCCACTACCCAGGCGGTTGCCAGGTAGGCACCGTCCAACAATACTCCATCAATCCACCAGGGGATGCCAATATTAGCAAAGACGCTTTTTAGGAAAGGATGGATGATATCAATCAGGAGCGTATAAAGTAAACCTGAGGGGAGATTTGCTCCACTGATCGTCAACCAGAATACAGCAGTTAACAACAACAGCATCAAGGGAAAACCCCAAATGCGGCTGGTAACCAGGCGATCTATTGTCCGGTCCAGATCAAAACGAGGTGTATCCCCGGGATGGGTGACTGCTCGGTCCGCAATGCGGGAAGCATCTGTGTAGAGAGATTCCATGATTTTTTCATGAAAATCTCTCCCGATATCCCAGCGAAGATCCCGGGCTGATTTGATTATTTTTTCATAACTAGAGTCCATATTGTCACCTGTCTTATCTAATTTATTTCAAACAATAAACAATTACTAATCCGGTTTCGAGGTTACTGGCGGAATCCGCTTTTAAGTGCCACGGTATCAATACCAAGCCCATCCAGGTCTTCAACGGTATAGGTCAATTCTCCCAGATCTCCTTTTCCCACAGCCTGGACAATCCTTTCATCTCCGTCCAGCAGCCGCAGCGCTACCCAACGGGCGTTGGGAACCTGAGGAAATGCCTCCTTGATTTGTGCCACAAGCTGTGATACTGCCTGATCTAGTTTGGGGTGAGTGTACTTGACGTGGTAAGGAGCTGCCTGTATTTCACCAGAGGCAACCTCACTGATTGCTGCCAACAACTCTTCCAGCCCTTTATCGTAACGGGCGATTGTTGGCACTACCGGCACACCAAGGTCCCGCGCGAGACGCCTGTGATCAACAGTAATATTATGCCTCTTAGCCTCATCTACCAGATTCAAACAAATCACAACCCGCTGTGTGATCTCAAGTACCTGGAGAACCAAGTTTAGATTTCTTTCCAAACGAGTAGCATCCACCACGACAACCGTGACATCCGGCTGACCAAATAAAATAAAATCGCGGGCAATTTCTTCATCCAGGCTGGTTGCCAATAAGGAGTAAGTCCCTGGCAAGTCAACAAGCTTATAGCGGTTTTCTCCATAATCAAATCCACCTTCAGCCCGGGTAACAGTTTTTCCAGGCCAGTTCCCGGTATGCTGATGAAGACCTGTCAGGGCATTAAAGACTGTGCTTTTCCCTGTATTGGGATTACCAGCGAGAGCCACTACAAAATCCCAGTTTTCCATATCAACACCCAGTTTTTTTAAATTTGCTGCGTTGTGCACCGGACAGGAAGCACAACCCGCCTGGGATTGGGATTCACTGATCTTAACCTGGTTCATATTATTCATATCTTTATCCATACGTCTTTTAACCCTTTCCCGGAAACGCGTTTGCGCCAGGGATATTATTGATTAATTACCTGCTCTTCTTCAGAAATGGGATCTACCTTGATCAATCTTGCCTGTGAGCTTCTCAAAGCGATCACAGATCCTCTTATGCGGTAAGCTGTGGGATCACCCCCGGGGTTGACCATTTCTACTCCTACCTCGGTACCCGGAATAATTCCCAGGTCAAACAGCCGCCTGCGCTCGACACCTCTACTTAAGGAAGAGATAGCCGTGACTCTACCTTTCTCCCCAACCTGCAGAGTATCTAAGGGAATTCCCTTGATATCTTGATAATGGTTTTCTTCAACCAGCGGTACAACAGAGATATTTGCCGCTACAATTGGGGCCAAAACATGTTCCCGGTCCTCACTCCAGAAGCGGATCCTGTCAGGGGTGGTTTCATCTACCTCCACAACCATGTTAGGATGGAGATCTTCCGCGACAATCTGGACATAAATCAACTCCGGTTCATCTTCTATATGAACGATCCTGGCTGAGGTTTGAACCGTTAAATCCGAGAGGGGTAAACCCCCATGGGAAACCAACTCTCCTCTTGAAGTGGGAATTGGATCGCCGTGAGGGTCATGGGTTGGATGCCCAAGGCTTGCCGATAATCGTTCGGTGTCCTCAACGGATAATTTATGTTCCAGCCTTTCTGCCTGCTGATGCCAATCAGTTTCCTCAAATCCAGTTGTATCCGCCAGGTACCGTTCCCATAGACGATGCGCCCGGACAATCTGGATAGCGGTATTTCTTCCTGATGGTGTCAAACTAAAACGCTTACCGCTCATTTCCAGCAGCCCTTTGGCCTGAGTGATGGCAAGGATTTCTGAAGCCCGTCCCAGACTGATTGAGAGGACTCCCGCCAGGCTCTCCAAAGTGGCTGGTTTTTGGTTTCTATCGCATTTAAAAATGTATTTTAAAGTATCTTCAATTAATACCTTTTCGGTTAATTCACGACGTTTCTGTAAACGCCACAACAAACCGGAATCCGGCCAGAAAATTAGGACAGATGCAAATATGACACCAATACCAATTAATAAAGCGATCAATGGATCAACCATGAATAAACTCCTTTAAAATTCCTGCATTCTCATCAATAAATCAATCTACATTTTTTATTTCCACTTGCACCTGGGCGGTCGCACTGGCTCCCAGCACGATTTCCTGATCCTTCCCTTTTACCTGCAAACGGAGATTGTTATCGTATGGAGAAAAATCCACCACAGAAAATTCCGCTCCCGGCACTAATCCTTGAGCTTCCAGAAAACGGAGGAAACCTGGATCATCATCGCTGACCGAATGAACCACGCCCTGCTGCGCAGGACGCATATCATGCAAATAGGACGTAAGATGATCAGGCATCTCCAGATTCCTGTTTGGTATAGGTTCACCGTGTAATCCCCGTTGGGGATCCCCCAGGACTGCCACAACCCGTTCTTCGAAAGTTTCCGAAATCACGTGTTCCAAACGATCAGCTTCCGCATGAACCTGATCCCAGGAATACCCCAGCACTTCATGAAGAAAGAGTTCAAGCAGCCGGTGGTGTCGAAGAATTTCCAGAGCAACTTTTCTTCCCTCATTTGTTAATTTCACTCCCTGGTGTTTGATATAGTCAAGCAGCGGCGGTTTTTCATTGGCAAGACGCTGAATCATATCCGTTACTGAAGGCGGGCTGATTACCAGGGCGTCAGCAATCTGACCAGTTCCAACCCGTTCTGTATCAATTGATAATTTATAGATCACCTTTAAATAGTCTTCTACGGTATCAGATAGACGTTTGCGCATTTTCGCTCCATGCTTTTTGTTATTCTAAACTATATTTTAGACTATTCTAAATTCTTGTCAAGCCCTAATTCTTTGGATTTTCAGCCCCTTATGACCCGTTTTTTGCCAGATATGGAATAATATTTGTGATTTTCTTGAAATATGCTTGATAATATTAATCAATAAATAAATATTCCTAATATACGTATTGACATATTCAATTTTCATGCTACAATGCAAGCCATGGTTTCCTGCCCGAATTAAGCAATCACTGGAGAAAAATGCTCAATAAATTGAAAGCTCTTTCCCAAGAATACTCCCGGACATTCTGGTTAATCATCCTCGGGATGTTTATTGACCAACTGGGCGGGATGCTGATATTCCCCTTTTTCGGGTTATATATCACCTCAAAATATTCCGTTGGCATGACTGAAGTAGGTGTGCTGTTTTCAATCTTTGCGGTGACTGGTGTCTTTGGAAACCTGATTGGGGGAGCATTGACGGATAAATTCGGCCGGAAAGTCATCATTATTTTCGGCCTGGTGATTAGCGCAGTAAGTTCTCTCCTGCTGGCTTTTGCACCTACCCTCACCTTCATTTATTTAGCGGGCTCTATTGTCGGATTGTTCGGAAGTATAGCTGGACCAGCTCACCAGGCTATGATCGCCGATGTGCTGCCGGAGGACAAACGGGCAGATGGTTTTGGGATCCTGCGCGTGGTAGCCAACCTGGCTGTTGTAATCGGTCCCGCCATCGGCGGATTACTGGCAGCCAAATCCTATACACTGCTTTTTATCATTGATGTCATCACCAGCTCTATCGCTGCAGTAATCATCTTCATGTTTGTTCCGGAAACCAAGCCTGTTGCAAAACCCGTAACCAGTGGGGGACAAAGACCAGAAGAAACCCTCCTGGAAACTCTTGCTGGTTATTTCAAAGTTACCAAAGACCGTCTTTACATGATCTTCCTCTTAGGTTCCCTGTTGATGGTTCTAGCCTACATGCAGATGAACACCAGTTTGCCAGTATTCCTGAAGGACGTACACGGTGTTCCCCCTCAGGGTTATGGCGTTCTGCTGAGTATGAATGCCAGCATGGTAGTGTTGTTCCAATTCTGGATTACTCGCAAGATCAAACAATTCCCTCCCCTGAAAATCATGGCCTGGGGTATGGTCATTTACGCCATTGGATTCTCAATGTATGGTTTTGTGGCAACATTCTGGCTTTTCATCACTGCTATGGTGATCATCACCATTGCGGAAATGCTGGTCACACCTATCGGACAGGCAATTGTTGCCAAATTATCGCCTGAAGATATGCGGGGAAGATACATGGCAGTATTTGGATTCAGCTGGACAATTCCCACAGCAGTAGGTCCCTTGGCAGCTGGATTGATTATGGATAACTACAACCCCAACTGGGTTTGGTATGCCTGCGGTATCATCTTGCTCTTATCTGCCAGTATATTTGCCGGACTGCATCTGAAAGCCGCGAAACGGTTTGCGGCTTTCAATGGAGATACTTCAACCCCGTCCCCGGAAGCTGCTACCAGCTAATCCTGAAGGATTGACTTCATCTGTTAAAAGATTCTCAACCGTTGACCGGCTTATTGGTTTATGGCATAATCAGCGCAACATATCAAAAAAGCAGAGATGAAAACGAGTAAGGCTGTCTGGATCTGCCAGCGATCCCGGAAACGGTGAAAGCCGGGTCAGAAACGCCAGTCTGAAAATCCTTTCGGAGCTGAGAACTGAACCCCTTTGGCAATTAAGGGATCCGGGTTCACCCCCGTTACCAGGGTGCGAGGCTGAATTGCTGGTTCGGCATTATCTTCAATAACCAATTTCAGTGAGTCCTCGCTAAGTGCCCGCTAACCAGCGGGAATACGGGTGGTACCACGTGAGTTGATACTCTCGTCCCGGCAGGGATGAGAGTTTTTTTTTTCAGGAGGCAGGATGGCTATCAAAAAAGCGCCCCATGAAGTCGATTTTATTCAACTGGAGCATCAAACCCTTAAGTTTTGGGACGAGATTGATGCTTTTAACAGTTTAAGATCCCTTCACAAGGGCAAACCGCCTTGGTCATTTATCGATGGGCCGATTACAGCCAATAATCCTATGGGAGTCCATCACGGCTGGGGACGGACCTATAAGGATCTTTTTAATCGGTACTGGGCTATGAATGACCGCGAACTTCGCTATCAAAATGGATTTGACTGCCAGGGATTATGGGTGGAAGTAGAAGTTGAAAAGGAGAAAGGATTTAAATCCAAAAAGGATATTGAAAGTTATGGACTGGCAAAATTTGTCCGGGAGTGTAAAGCCCGGGTACTGCAATACGCCGCCGTTCAAACGGAGCAATCTATCCGTTTGGGCTATTGGATGGACTGGAACCAGCCTGACTTTCTCCGGGATCTGGCAGACAAATTACTGGAAGACCCCCTGCAGGAAATCACAGTTCCCGGACCAAAAGGACCTGTAACTGATACTGTGGAGCAGATTATCGGGCGGTTGGGGCTTCAGGAACTTGGGGGCAGCTACTTCACATTCTCCAATGAAAACAATTATATGATTTGGACTTTCTTGAAGAAAACCTGGGAGAAAGGCTGGTTGTACCGGGGATCTGACGTGATGCCCTGGTGCCCCCGCTGCGCAACAGCAATTAGCCAGCATGAAATTGTCACAGATGGCTATGCGGAGCTCACTCACCGCTCTGTAACACTGCGGTTCCCTCTTCGCGATCGGCCAAATGAGTCTTTGTTGGTTTGGACCACAACCCCCTGGACTTTAACTTCAAATGTTGCGGC
The DNA here is from genome assembly GCA_964532455.1 of uncultured Anaerolineales bacterium. Taxonomy (GTDB): domain Bacteria; phylum Chloroflexota; class Anaerolineae; order Anaerolineales; family UBA11858; genus B10-G9. Next base: position 51,674 of record CAZHHT010000001.1, on the reverse strand, counting down.
TGCAGTCGGGCCCGAGCTTATTTACTTAAAAGCCCAGGTAAAGTTACCCGGTCCAGCCAGAGAGGATCATATTGTATACCTCTCTAAGGGAACTGCGTCTATGCTCCAGGGTGAGTACAAAATTCTGGGTGAGATTAAAGGGGCAGAGATGGAAGGGTGGACCTACGATGGTCCTTTCGACGAGCTGCCAGCAGCACAATCCTCCGGCGGTGTCACCGAACTAAAAGAGCTTCGGAAAGGCATAGAGAAAAACGCCGTTGAGTCTCATCGGGTGATTCTATGGGAAGAAGTAGGAGAAGAAGAAGGCACAGGAATCGTCCATATAGCGCCGGGCTGCGGCGCGGAAGACTTCCAGCTCTCATTTGAATATTCTCTGCCGCGGATTGCTCCCTTGACTGAGGAAGGATATTTCATCGATGGCTTTGACTGGATCACAGGCAAACACGTTTCAGAAGTGACGACCGAAATTTTTGAGAACCTGGAAGAAAAGGGCATTCTCTACCATGTAGAACCCTATACTCACCGCTACCCCACCTGTTGGCGCTGTAAAACCGAACTCGTTTTCCGCTTGGTGGATGAATGGTTCATCAATATGGGCGAGAACTACGAGAAACCCAGGGAAGAGATTACCGTAGAAGAGAAGGAGTCCAGCCTGCGCTATCAGATTATGGATGTAGTGGATCAAATCCGCTGGATCCCTGATTTTGGACACGCCCGTGAATTGGATTGGCTTCGAAATATGCATGATTGGATGATTTCCAAAAAACGCTACTGGGGATTAGCTTTGCCGATCTGGGTATGTGAGGATTGTGATCATTTCCATGTGATTGGTGATGAAGAGGAGTTGGAAAAAAGAGCCATAGAGGGATTTGACGCCCTCAAAGGGCATACACCTCACCGCCCGTTTATTGATGGGATAGTGTTGGCCTGTGATAAATGCGGTGGAAAGATGACCCGTATTCCCGACGTGGGCAATCCCTGGCTGGATGCAGGCATTGTGCCGTTTTCAACCTTGTGTTTCCGGACTGATCCAGAATTTTGGAAAAAATGGTATCCCGCTCACTGGATCAGCGAATCATTTCCGGGACAATTCCGGAATTGGTTCTACAGTTTGCTTGCCATGGGGACCGTACTGGACAACTCACCTCCTTTCCTGGAAAATTTCAGCTACGCCAGTCTACATGCAGAAGATGGGCGAGAAATGCATAAATCCTCGGGAAATTCAATAGAGTTCAACGAAGCCGCGGATAAAATGGGTGTGGATGTTATGCGCTGGCTGTACAGCGCGCATAAACCAGAAAACAACCTGGTATTTGGTTACCACCGCGCGGAGGAGACCCGCCGTCGATTCATCATTCCTTTCTGGAATGTCTATTCCTTCTTTACTACCTATGCCGAAATTGACGGTTGGACCCCTGGATTAAAGGATTTTGACCCGGATTATCCTGAAGGACCTACACCAAAAAGTCAAAATCCGCTGGACCGCTGGATTCTGGGCCGGTTAAACCAGACCGTAGAACAGGTCACATCGGATCTGGAAAACTCAAACGCATTTAACGCTACTCTGGAATTTGAGTCCCTCCTGGATGATCTGAGCAATTGGTATGTCCGCCGTTCCCGGAGGCGATATTGGAAAACTGAGACCGATCAGGATAAAAACACCGCCTACGAAACGCTCTGGTACGTCCTGGTAAAGATGAGCCGCTCACTGGCTCCGTTGATTCCTTTCCTCACCGAGCAAATCTACCAGAACCTCGTCAGGTCAGTATACCCAGATGCCCACCAGAGTATCCACCATACCCTCTGGCCTCAAGTAGATCAAAATGCCATCGATCAAAAGCTGATCAATCAGATGAAATTAGCCCGGGAAACCGCCAGCCAGGGACTAAGCGCCCGGAGCAATGTAGGGATCAAAGTCCGCCAGCCCCTTGCACAGGTACTTGTTCACGTCAAAGAAGGCAGGGCAGAACTTGATGATGAGCTGATTGAAATCGTTCGGGATGAGTTAAATGTTAAAGACCTGTCATTTGTCCAGGATGCAAAATCCCTCCTGGTCTTTAAGGTGCTTCCTAATAATTGTGCCCTGGGACCAAAATACGGGGCAGATTTTCCGAAAGTTCAAGTCGCTTTATCTAAACAGGATCCGGATGAGATTGTCAACCTGGTGAATGAAGGCAAAAATATACCCCTGGAACTGGAGGGTAAACAAATCCTGCTCACCGCAGAAGAAGTCCTCATCCGCACAGAAGCAGCCGAAGGTTTATCCACAGTGGACAGCAAATTACTTACCGTTGCCATTGAAACCGATATCACTGCGGAATTAAGAGATGAAGGGCTCGCGAGGGAAATCATCCGCCGCATCCAGGACTTCCGAAAACAAGCGGATTTTGAAATTTCCGACCGAATTTCCCTGGTTTACCAGGCTACACCAACCCTCCAAAACGCTATTGAAACCCATCGAGACTACATCATGGAAGAGACTCTCACAGTAGAAATGAGTGAAGGTGACCCGGAAAAAGGCATGTTCAGCGGTAGTGCCAGCTTTGAAGGTGAAGATGCCTCCATCGGTCTTAAAGTTAAGAGTTAAGTTTGATCCGTCAGCAGTCTTTTGATATAATTCGAATATGATTAAGGTTTCAATGGTTAATTCCAATTTGCTCCGTGCTGTGAAAATGACAGAGTTATTATCGCTGCAAATTGATACCTACTATTCTGAACCATAGAAGCGCTGATTTCAATAATAAAATCAACGCTTCTTTACACGCCCTCCCCTACGAGGGCGTGTTATTATGTATAGACCAGTAATAAATGGGAGAAACTCATGGCAAGCAACAGAAAGATGACCATAGATGAACAAGTAAATTACTTAATGCAAGGCGCTGATTATGGTGACGAGAAGCTCAAGCAGGCCATGGCTGCGGAATTAAGGGAACGGCTGCTGGAAGCTAAAAAAGAAAATCGCCCACTTCGAGTTTATTGCGGTTATGATCCCACCGCGCCTGATCTGCATCTCGGCCATACCGTAACCATGCGGAAGTTGAGCCAATTCCAAGAACTTGGTCATGACGTCATGTTTGTCATCGGTGATTTCACTTCGCTGATCGGAGATCCGTCAGACAAAGACAAACTCCGCCCCCACCTCTCTCCCGAGGAAGTTGCCCAAAACGCAAACACATACGCGGAACAATCCTATAAAGTCCTCGATCTAGAAAAAACCACCATCCACCACAATGCGGAATGGCTATCGAAGCTGACATTTGAAGACGTGATCAAATTGAGCTCCAATTTTACTGTTCAGCAGTTTCTCAGCCGGGATAATTTTTCCAAAAGATTTAACAATAACGATGCCATATACCTGCATGAATTCTTTTATTCCCTGATGCAGGGATATGACGCTTTCGTATTGGATGCGGATGTACAGGTGGGAGGTACCGATCAGTTGTTTAATATCGTAACTGCTTCTCGGAAATTAATGGGCGCCCTGGGGAAAAAACCAAATATTGGTATTACGATGTCCATTCTGCCCGGCACAGACGGGGAAATCCGGATGAGCAAATCTCTCGGAAACCACATCCCGATCACTGGCGATGCGAAAGATATGTACGGAAAAATCATGAGCATCCCTGATAAAGCAATGGGAATTTATGCCCGCCTGGTAACCCGGTGGACACCGGATGAAATTGATCAGCTGGAATCCCGCCTGTCCCAGGGAGACCTGCATCCTAAAGAAGCAAAGATGAGCCTTGCCAATGAAATCGTGTCTATTTACCACGGCCATGCTGCAGCTGAGGAAGCGGAAGCTGAATTTGTCCGGGTATTTCAAGAGCAAGGCCAACCGGAAACAATGGCAGACTACAAACTGCAATCGGGGCAAACTGTCCTGGATGTCCTGGAGAAAAGCGGACTTTCAGAAAGCCGAAGTCAGGCCAGGCGCTTGATCCAACAAAACGCTGTTCTTTTGGATGAACAGAAGCTGGATGATCCTCATGCCGAATTTCCTGGCAAAGGTGTTCTGCAAGTCGGTAAGCGGCGTTTTATCAGGATCGTTTGACCCAACACAGAGGGCAATCTCTCCTGTGAAAGATCTGCTAAACGGAAAATTACAGCACCAGTAGCATGATGATAAAATCAAAATCATCCGAAATTATGGTCTTTTCTTTTTTGCTTGCTTTCAGGTAGCACGGCTGCACCGTTTCTAATAATTCTCATTTGCTTCGTTGACTCGTCATAGGCTCCCCCGGCAGTCTTTTTCTGCCTTAAAAAATAACATCTATTTTAAGGCAACGTTTCTTTCTATAGCAAGATTATTTTTTTTAAGGTAATTCGTATTTGCTTAATGTCAATTTTCCAGAGTATAATCTGCTTACTTAAAAATGGATTTTCTTGTGTATAGAGAGGCAAGCCGTTATGTCCCTTCACTTTTCTTTTTTAGTATTAGAAGAACATCCCTATGGACGGGAGATGCTGCGAATCCTGTTGGAAAACGATTTGGTACCCAGTATGATCATCCAAGAGGTGTCAAATGTGGCTGATGTAGAGCGCGAAAAATTCCTGACGCGCATTGCAGGTCAGCCAGTGCCACCGCGTCTAATGCAATTGATCGCTGGGAGGAAGATACCGGTATATTGTGTATCCAATCATAATAACGACACCTGCAAAGAATTGCTCTCAGCCGATAAACCTGATGTACTAGTATTAGGCGGAACGCGCATCATAAAGCCAACAATCCTTGAAGTACCGCACCAATCTACAATCAATTCACATCCTGGCTTACTTCCTTGGCTGCGCGGGTCAGCTTCGGTAGGCTGGGCTTTATATAAAGATATGCCGCAAGGTGCTACCGTTCACTTTATAGTCCCAGGTATTGATATCGGCGACATTATTATCTCAAGGCAGCTTCCAGTCTATCGCCATGATACTTATGAAAGCATTAATTATCGCATTGCCATTCTGGCAGGAGAATTGATGGTTGAAGCAATAACTTCCATTGCAAATGGAGAGGTTCCCCATGCACCCCAAGACCCTAATGTGGGGGAGACCCTAAGAGTCATTCCCGACGATTTATTAGAAGAAGGCAAACAGCGTCTGGCAGAAAGCCGCTATTCGCATTTCACAGACTGAAGAACTAAAACCGAGGCTTTATCATGAATCAAAACACCGATAGCAGTTACGCACAGCAGCTTGATGAAAGAGATCCTCTGGCACACTTTCGGGATCGTTTTGTTATTAATGATCCCGATCTGATTTATCTTGACGGCAACTCTCTGGGCAGATTGCCAAAAGCGACCATCCCTCACCTGCAGGACCTGGTGGAGAACCAATGGGGAAATAATCTCATCGAAGGATGGAATGAGGGGTGGTTCGAGAAACCGATCCGGCTGGGGGAAAAAATTGCCCAATTGATAGGCGCAGAACCAGACGAAGTAGTGGTTTGTAATTCAACCTCTGTGAATTTATTTAAGTTAGCTGCCGCCGCCCTTAAGTACCAGGCGGGAAAACACACCCTGGTCAGCGATGAGTTTAACTTTCCAACTGACCTGTATGTCTTCCAGGGAGTGATTGAACTATTGGGCGGCAAGCGTCAATTGAAATTGATCCGTTCAGAAGATTCCATCTCCATCAGCGAAGACAGTGTTAAGGATGTGATCACCGATGATACCGCCCTCGTTGCTCTCACCCAGGTAGCATTTAAGAGCGCGTTTACGTATGACATCAAAAAAGTCACTGAACTTGCCCACCAGGCGGGTGCGCTAACGCTTTGGGATCTATGCCATTCAGTAGGTGCGGTCCCCCTTAAGCTGAATGAATGGAACGCTGACCTCGCCGTTGGATGCACATACAAGTACCTAAACGGCGGTCCTGGATCACCTGCGTTTTTATATGTGCGGAAAGATTTACAAAAAAAGTTATTTCCCCCTATTTGGGGATGGTTTGCTGACAAGGCTCCATTTGCTTTTAACCTGGACTTCACACCAGCGGATGGTATTTCCCGTTTCCAAATCAGCACTCCCCATATCCTATCCTTGGCAGGGATAGAACCAGCTCTTGAGATTCTGCTGGAAGCTGGCATGGATCAACTGCGGAAAAAGAGTATTAAGCAAACGGAATACCTGATTTATCTGGCGCAGGAAAACCTTCTTCCCCTCAGGTTTGAGCTGGGGTCCCCTCTGGATTCAGCCCAACGGGGGTCCCATGTTTCCTTAAGGCATCCAGAAGCGTACCGGATATGCAGGGCGTTAATTTCTCCCCTGCCCGGCGATACAACGCTGAGAGTAATCCCGGATTTCCGTTCCCCTGATAATATCCGCCTGGGTATCGCTCCGCTGTACACAAGTTTTTCTGATATTCACCGGGCGCTTAATCGCCTGAAAACCATCCTTGAAAAGGGGATTTACAAGGAATATTCTAAGAAACAACTTAAGGTCACTTAATTGATTCTTTTTAAGAAGAGATTGTTTCAGCCGTCCGCAGCCTGGTCATTTTTTCATTAACTCCCAGCAGGAGAATTAATCCCACAATCAGAAATAAAATCACGGGCAGGATTGCCACGCGCTGTCCGAGCTGTTCGGCAAATGGTCCGCCGCCTTCCAGAAATCTAAACCATAAAAAAGACGCGTGTTCGCCCTGGGCCTCAAAGAAAATGGCGGCTTCTGCTGCCACAATTCCATAGATGGTTGGCCCGATAAAGGAAGAGGTTCTCCCGGCCACTGCAAAAAAGCCGAAAAATTCAGCACTGCGCCCAGGGGGAGATAAAGTGCCAACCATTGCACGGCTGACAGCCTGGACAGAGGATAACGCAAGACCGGCAATACCGCCTATCACATAAAACCCTGCCACAGATTCCACAACAAATAAACCAACTACAGATCCGATCATCATCAATAAGAAGATCACCAGAGCAGTTTTCCCACTTCTTTTATCTGCAATCCAGCCAGAGATATATGCCCCTATCACGCTGGTAAATTGGATTAGGATCATAAACAGGATAATTTGCTGTTGATCCAGGCCAAACATGACAGCGCCAAAAATGGCCGCAAAATTAATCGCCATTAGAATCCCATCGTTATAAATCAAGAAAGCAATAATATATTTCACAAACTTGCGGTGATCCTTGACGCTCCGGAACGTATTGCGGAGGCGCTGAATGGCAATCTTGAACACATTTTCATCAGGAAGCAGCTTTTTGTTTTCACCTTTCTCGCTGAACCATAATAATAGCGGCGCCGCGAAGATAGCGAAATAGATTGCTGTGATAACAAGTGAAAAACGAACAATCAGGGTGCCATCATACATGGTTACCAAAGCGAGAACAATAAACAAACAGACAATACCCCCTAATAAACCAATCGCCCAGCCATTGCCAGAAACCCGTCCGATTTCATCCTGGTCTGCTACTTCCGGGAGCAAGGAATTATAAAATACCTGTCCTCCCCGGTATCCTATCTCTGCCATGATAAATAAAACCATACCCAGAAGAATATCGCCTTTTTGCACGAAAAATAATAAGGCCGTAGAAGTTACAGAGAGAATCGTAAAATAGGTCAATAATCGCTTTTTTTGACCAGTATGATCGGCAATCACTCCTAGGAATGGAGAGATCATGGCAACCACCAACATGGCAATACCTACAGATATACCCCACAGCCGGGATCCTTCCGCACCGCCAACAACGTGTCCTTTAAAATAGGCTGCATAGATGGCCAGGATCACCACTGCTGCATAAGCGGAATTCCCCACATCGTAGAGGTACCATAACCAGCGCCGCCGGGACGCGGTATTCATTTGATTGGATGCAGATTGCATAAATATCTCCTTGGGTTTAAAGACAACGCTATGTAAAATTAACCCCCTGGCACCCTTCCGGTTACGATTACTCTCCCCTTTAAATAAATAACCGAACAGATCAGATTATCTGTTCGGTTATATTGCTCGAAAGAAGGTCTAAGTTAATGATAGCTGGCGGCGCCATCCTCATAAACCATCCGTCGGCGTCGAAACGCCCAGCACATATAGGATATGGAGACAAAATAACAGGCCGGGAGTCGGTGCAGATTCTTTACTTTTGTACCCAGGACTGTAGTTTTTCCGCGAAATCCCATCGGACCAATATCCAGCTGATTAGCCTGTCGAGTGATCTTGTCTTCCAGTTCAGCCAGCGTTGGATCGGGGTTTTCATCATCCAGCTGCCGGAGTAAGGCTTCTTTGGAAGCAGCATAGGATGTTCCGCGGTCACCGCCGATAGCAATGCCCAGAACGCCAGGTGCACATCCCTTACCCTGGGCTTTCATCACCGCATCCAAAGCAGTTTTTCTCACACCATTTAGGTCTCGGCCCGCTGTCAGTGATACATCCGGTAGTTTGTACTGAATGCTTACATTTTCACACCCGCCGCCCTTCAGCAGTAGGTCTATTATTAATTCATCTCCCTCGACTTCTTGAAAGTGCAGGGATGGATAATGCTCATCCCCGCTGTTATCTCCAGTATTCTTTCCGGTTACCGAATTAACTGAGTTCGGTCTCAAATACGCTTTAGCCGTTGCTCGAATCACTGCGTCCTTGATTTGAGCAGTAAGTTTCCTCGTACTCCAACCCTCCGGATAGGAGATATAAAAAATGGGAGTCCCTGTATCTTGACATATCGGAGTTGAGTTTTCCCTGGCCATTTCAACATTTTTCAGGATCGTATCCAATGCGCCCTCTGCGGCCGAGCCCTCAGCTTCTTGATCTTTTGATTTTCGTAATTTATCCTCCACGTCCCTGGGTAAATCAGTCGACGTCAAACGCACCAATTCCAAGATTTGATCAGTTAAATCGGGCTGCATAATTCCTCCAAAAATGGCCTGTTTTTCATTACCACCTATATCATACAATACTTTATTAACCCCTGGTAGCACAGTATGAGAAATAATCAAAGCTGGATATCTTAAGTCATATCCCTGCAGACAGGTACTACTCACTTGAAAAATGAAACTATGCTATACTAATTCTGAACTATGAAGATTCAAGAAAATAGGGAAAATTGGATCAAAACGCTATATAAATTGCGGCTCCATCATCTCATAGCAACATTTTTGGAAGCTTCAGGTCCAATCAATCTGCTTGGCGCCCAGCTGGTATATTTAAGCCAACCAGTTTTGTCTCCTTTTATTTCCAATGAACAGTCCCGAGACTTTGCCAGGATTTTAGAGGACCCAACGGAAACCGCAATATTTATCAAGGCTCTCAGGTCCTTCGAGCCAACAGCGTAGTTGGAGGTTAACACTGTGTCAGCTACAGGCTTCACAGGGATTGTGGTAATTGTTCTCTTCCTCGGTCTGATGATCTTTTTTTCGATCATCAATCAGGAACCGAAGATAAAAAATATCCGGTCCATACCTGCCTACAATAAGATCAACCAGGAGATAAATGTCGCGGTAGAAGACGGCACACAGCTGCATATCTCTCTGGGGAGGGGGGGAATAATAGGTCCAGAATCCGCTTCGGCTCTGGCGGGATTAAGCATATTAAAGCAGGTCATTGAAAAATCATCTGTATGTGATTATCCCCCGGTCGCTTCCACTGGTAATGCAATAATTTCAATACTGGCCCAAGACACCATTCAGGGGACCTCTAAAGCAATCAGTGTTGCTGACAAAGGTAGAAACCCTTCCGGGGAATTGGTTGGTGTTACACCATTCTCTTATGCGGCAGGAACCCTCACAACCATCCGGGATAACAATGTCTCTGCGAATATTTATACCGGTTGGTTTGGCAGCGAAATAATCTGGTTAACCACCGCAGGAGAACGGCAAAGTACTCCAACAATTGCCGGTACCGCTCAACTTCCTGCTCAAGCCGTAATATATGCCTCGGCATCGAATCCCCTCATTGGAGAAGAATTATTTGCCGGCGGCGCATACTTAGGTGCCGGTAAAATCCATCTGGCCAGCATTTCTGCCCAGGATATTTTCAGATGGATCATCACCTTCATCATTCTTGGAAGTGTCTTATTGAAATTTCTTGGAATTGATACATTCATTAATAATATCCTCGCAGGTTCAATGTGAACATTAAATTAAATGCGCCCGTCTCGACAGCAATTGCCATCGGAGTGGGGTTAATCGTCCTGGCCGGGTACTTTATCCCATCAATCACCAATATTCGTTTCGCTTTATTACGGACGGGGCTGGTACTCGCTGCGGTTGCGCTTCTGGTTGGAATCATTAATCTGCTCACAGTCCACTTTAAGAAGATGGGGGCTGACAACGAAAACAGCGGTTACAGTCTCATTCTGGTCATCGCCCTTTTGTTGACTCTAGTGATTGGTATTATCGACATGGTCCAATCATACTTGCTTGGACAACCCAATTTCCAGATGACAAATTGGATCTTCACTTATATTCAACTGCCAATTGAAACCAGTTTATTAGCGGTAACAGCCGTCAGTCTGACCTACGCCGCGGCCAGCATCCTGCGAAAAAGGATGGATCTTTTCTCGATCACTTTCTTTTTTGTGATTCTCCTGGTTCTACTCGGCTCGTTTTCTATTCCCCCTGCTACTCTTCCCTTCCTTCATGTCATTCGTGATTGGATTGTTCGTGTTCCAGCACTCGGGGGAGCACGCGGTCTGCTGTTAGGAATCGCACTGGGAACCATAACCACAGGGATCAGGATCCTTATGGGAACAGACCGTCCGTATGGGGGCTAACGATGACTGATATCCTCTGCCCCACCTGCGGTAGGCCCAATCCGGACGATCAAGAGTATTGTGAATTTTGCGGTAGTCCCTTGGGGACTGATAATTCATCCTTGCGTAATGACCTCCTCCCTGCTGAAGATATCAATGCTCTTGGCAACCTCCCGCCGGTTGAACCTGACGATTCATCACGTCTGGATGACCTCTTCAAACCAACCGAACCAGCAGACTCATCCCTGAGGAATGATTTCTTTCCACCTGAAGAAAACAACGATCGTGACAGTCTTG
>CAZHHT010000001.1:0-40611 GCA_964532455.1 uncultured Anaerolineales bacterium | reverse complement strand
ACAGTCTTGAGCCGACCGGACTAAACGATCCATCCTCCCTGAAAGACTTTTTCTCTTCTGAAGATATTGGTGATCAAGACAGCAGCCAACCAATTGAACCAGACGATTCGTCACGTCTGGATGACTTCTTCAAACCAACCGAACCAGCAGACTCGTCCCTGAGGAATGATTTCTTTCCACCTGAAGAAAACAACGATCGTGACAGTCTTGAGCCGACCGGACTAAACGATCCATCCTCCCTGAAAGACTTTTTCTCATCTGAAGATATTGGTGATCAAGACAGCAGCCAACCAACCGAACCAGATGATTCATCACGCCTGGATGACTTCTCCTCACCTGAAGAAAACATAGATCGTGACAGTTTTGAGCCAACCGGACCAAAAGATTCCTCCCCTCTGAAAGATTTTTTCTCATCTGAAGATATTGGTGATCAAGACAGCAGCCAACCAACCGAACCAGATGATTCATCACGCCTGGATGATGCCAAATTAGATTTAGATCCAATATCTTTTTCAGAGGACTCGGGGTGGCTGGACATGCTGCAAGATCCAGACTCAACCATCGATGATGATCAGGAATCCGAGACTGAGCCGATGCCCGCTCCAACTGGAGAGAAATCTGTCACCGACTGGCTTGAAAAAATTAAAAGATTGAATAAGAGCAGCGATGAAGTAGAAGAAGACTCTTCATTTCCTGATTGGTTGTCAATCACAGAAAAGCCAGAAGGAGAGCAGAAAGCAAAATCAGAGGAATCCGATTTAACCGCGGATGAACTACCAGGCTGGCTTCATATGGATGAAGATGATGACCAACTGAATGAATTCTTGCAGAAAAAGGATCTCTATGACTCAATTATCAAACTCGAGGATTCCGGGGAAACGATTTCCGAAGAGAAGATAACGAGGTCAACCGCACCCCCTAAACCAACTGGGGAGCGCTTCGAGCACAAGAAATTCCCTTCCTGGGCAGCCGATAAGGACAGAGCCCCCTCTCCGGGTGCTCAGGAAATTCCAGAAGAACTTCAGTTCCTTGCCGGGGTTGACCCAGATTCAACTACAGGGCAAACGGTTGATCCATTCCAAATTGAAGAAGAGGAATTCTTTGATGATTTATTTAGTGAGGAACTTCCCGACTGGCTGACAACAGCCTCTGAAGAAGGTACGCACATCGTTGAGGATGAAATAACACCTGGTGAATTACCCGGCTGGGTGGAAGCGATGCGTCCAGTGGTTAAATCAACGGATACAACTGGCCTATCAGAAGACGAGGATTATATCGAGAATTACGGCCCACTGGCCGGAATCCCCAGTGTTCTTCCTGCAGAAGCCGAATTTGCCCTGGATCCAGAACAAGCGGCCAAGAAACCACTTGACCTCACAGTAACAAAATCGCACCGGGAATATGTAAATCTGCTGAAAAAGATGCTCGGGGAAGAAAAGAAAGTAAAACCCATTAAAAAGGCCGCCCCAGTTCAGACTCAAAGAATTCTCCGCTGGTTGATTGCCATCATTTTGATCATCACAACCGGTGGAACAATAATCTTTGGGGGATATGTTGAGACCCAAATGCCGCCAGAAGAGCAAATCAATAATTCTGGTTATAGCGCATTGTTTAATCAGATTAATGAGCTATACGATGGACAACCTGTTTTAATAGCCTTTGATTATCAACCCGCCGCAACTGCCGAAATGCACATTGCTGCAGCCTCTGTTGTTGACCATCTCATGGAACGGGGAACATATCTTACGTTTGTTTCCACGCAACCGACCGGACCGGTATTAGCCGAGTATTTCCTGACTGCCACCCAGGAAAAACACGGTTATATGCCCAACCAGCAGTATATCAACCTGGGATATTTGCCAGGCGAGTCTGCAGGTTTGGTAAGCTTTGTCATCGCCCCTAAAAAAATCATTCCCCTCGCATTTGATGGAAGTAATGCCTGGGGATCCCCTCCCCTGGTTAACGTGGATTCAATCGAGGATTTTGCTATGATCCTGGTTATTACAGATGACCCCAATACAGCAAAAAACTGGATCGAACAGGTAAGCACACATCTTGAAAATACACCCTTGAATATGGTAGTCAGCGCTCAGGCAGAACCATTAATACAGCCGTATTTCCGGGCTTCTCCCCAGCTACTCTCAGGGTACGTGTCGGGGGTAATTCACAGTCTGAATTATGAAAATCTCCGGGAACAGCCAAACCTTGCAAATGCAGCCTGGCTTCCCTATAACATCGGAATCATCATCACTGTCGGGACAATGTTTATTGGCGGATTGGCAAATGGCGTGCTTTCCTTATTTTCTCGCCACAGAACCAGACAAATAGGAGAGATTTAGTGAACCTCACCATGGGAAGCCTGCTTGATTTCATAGGACTTGGACTGGGATTTTTGTTTACCGTCCTGATCTTCAGCTACCTGCTGGGAGATAATCCTTTCTTCCGACTCGCAATACACATTTTTATTGGTGTTTCAGCAGCATATGTTGCCCTCGTAACCATCAATAATGTGTTGATCCCCCGCCTGATAATTCCCCTCATCAATGGAACTCAAGGAGAACGTTTGTTATCCCTCCTGCTGTTTATCCCCGGTCTCTTTTTATTAACCAAAGCAACACCGTTTCGCAAGGCAGGGAATTGGTCTGTCGCAATCCTGGTAGGAATTGGGGCAGCGGCGGCGGTCGGTGGGGCAATTACTGGAACGTTATTTCCACAGATCCTGGGAACTATCAACAGCGTGGATCCATCTGCGTATGCAATCTCTACCAGCCGATGGGATCAGGCTATTAATGGCTTTATAATCGTCCTGGGCACCGTTACTACTTTAATTTATTTCCATTTTGGTACTCGGGAAACACCGGGGCAGTCGAGTGAACGCCTGCCTATTATTGAGAATATCAGTAAAATCGGTAAAGTCTTTCTAGCTATTACCTTTGGGGCGCTTTACGCCGGGGTCTATTTATCTGCCCTAGCCGCGCTGGTTGAACGGTTGACGTTTGTCTGGGAATTTTTAAATAGTGTCGGCTTTTCGCTGTTTTCGTCTTTCTAATTAATATGAATATAACAACTGTATCGGCAAAATCTCTAATAACATTAGATATCGGCAACACGATCACCAGGGCTTTATTCTTTGACGTGGTGAGTGGCAAGTACCGGTTTTTGGCTTCTGCCTCCGCTCCTACAACTGCCGGTGCGCCCACCTTTGATGTAACCGAGGGGGCCTGGAGAGCAATTGAAGAACTTCAGCATATCACCAGTAGAACATTCCTCAGCGAAAAAGAGGGATTAATCATTCCTAGTACTCGGGATAATCAAGGCGTTGACATCATAGTGGCAACTATGTCTGCCGGAAATCCAATGTCTGTGGTGACAGTCGGTTTGTTGGATAATGTCTCACTGCTTAATGCTAAATACCTGGCTCACACAACATATTCCGAGATCGTAGCTGAAATCTCACTCAATGACCGGCGGACATCATCAGACCGGATCAATATGCTGACCGAAAAACGCCCGGACTTAATCATCATCACCGGGGGTACAAATAAAGGAGCTTCAAAATCTCTCCTTAGTATTTTAGAAAGTATTGGCTTATCAAGTTATCTCCTAGAAGAGAGCCAAAGACCTCATGTCTTATACACCGGAAATGAAGAACTTCAAGAAGAAGTGAAATCGGGATTGGAAAAAATAAGCAAATTACGTATCGCTCCAAATATTCAGCCGGTTCTGGGAAAGGAAAACATTTACCCAGCCCAAAATCAGCTCAATGAAATCTATAAAGATATCCGAAAAAGGCAAACTGGCGGAATCAGGGAAGTCTTATCCTGGGCGGAAGGTAACTTTACCTCCACCGCATCAGCACTCGGTCGGGTAATCCGTTTTTTGAGCGAAAAATATGAGCCAGAAAAAGGTGTCATGGGGGTTGATATTGGATCATATGCCACAATTCTTGCCGCGGCATCTTCGGGCGAGGAAACGCTCCGAGTCTTTCCGGAACTTGGGGTTGGTGCCGGTTGTACCGGAGTCCTGAAAGAGAGTTCCCTGGAGGATATTACCCGTTGGCTGCCGCTCAAATTAGCCAAGCAGGACGTCCTGGACTATATCTATACCAAGTCCACGTACCCTGCCAGTCTGCCGACTGAGACTGAACACCTGGAAATTGAGATTGCCCTCGCCAAACAGGCTTTAAGAATTGTTTCCAAGAAAACCATCCCCAGCCTTCATAAGCGATCTACAGCGTTCAGCTTACTTATGCCGCCACTTGAACCCATCATTGGATCAGGCAGAATTCTGACTCAGGCTCCCACCCGAGCACAAAGCCTGTCAATTCTACTGGATGGTATTCAACCGACCGGCGTCACAACACTCGCATTGGATCAAAACGACTTGTTACCCGGATTAGGTGCAGTAAGTGAAATCAATCCCCTGTTAACTGTCCAGGTTATTGAATCAAATACATTCCTGAATTTAGGCACAATTATTGCACCTATTGGGTATGCCAGACCCGGAACCCCGATTCTAAGAATCCGGGTAAACCGGGAAGATGGGAGAACTTTTACCCGTGAAATTAAATTCGGGGCATTAACTGCTCTTCCAATCGAATTGGGAGAGAAAGTTTCCCTCCACCTCCGCCCTTTACACCGCTTCGATGTCGGTATGGGAGGCCCTGGTAAAAGCGGAAAAGTGAACGCAGTTGGTGGATCATTAGGTATTATCATCGATGCCCGGGGTCGTCCGCTACGCTTTTTCCAAGATCAGGAAAAGAATTGGAACAGGAATGAGACCTGGATTGAAACTCTGCTGAAATATGAATGATAAACCAGAGCAGAGATACCTGAGATATAATGGTACATTATGTTTAGTAAGGTAAAGCACATCCACGCACATACAAATATCAGGCGGGAGCGCGTCTTGTCTTCGGCCGGATATGTAATTGTTCGCCGTATGCAGAAAGTCACTCCCACAGATGTAATTGTGGCTGCACCTCTCGCTCCTAAATATTTGTTGCTTGAAATTGCCCGGGGTTTAAATGTAACTCCTACCCGGGCAGATGAACTGCTTCAGCGCCAAGCCGGGGATGAACTTTCAACTGGAGATGTAATTGCTGGTCCAGTAGGTTTATTCAAGCGAGTTATCCGGGCTCCATTTTCGGGGCAAGTGAGGATTGCCGGAGAAGGAAAAGTGCTTTATGAGATCAACACACAACCGTTTGAACTTCAGGCTGGCATGGAGGGAACGGTGACCAATATCATCCCTGAGCGGGGAGCGATCATCGAAACCCGGGGCGCATTAATTCAGGGTGTGTGGGGCAATGGAAATATCACCTACGGTGTATTTCAACCTATCAGCAATAATCTTAACCAAGAATTGGTGGCGGAACAAATAAACATCGGATTCCGGGGATCAATTCTGGCAGCTGGATACTGCAGCAATTCAGAAGTTCTGGAAATCGCTGGCAGTATCCCTATTAAAGGGTTAATCCTGGGAAGCATCTCATCAGATTTGGTTCCAGCCGCTCAATCAATGAATTATCCTATCATGGTTATTGACGGATTTGGATCAACCCCAATGAACAGCACTGCAGAGGGAATACTGATAGCTAATAGAGACAGGAATATTGCATTAAACGCCCAGGTGTATGATCCGTTTTTAGGAAAATATCCTGAAATTATTATTTCCCGGCCTAACCAACCAGAACCAGATTCGCCGATTGAGTCTGAAACCCTTGCTTCAGGAAAAAGGGTTATCATAGTTAATGGCCCCCAAGCACCTCAAATCGGGACAATAGACTATATTCATCCCAGAAAACAGATATTATCAAACGGCATTAAAACCCTAACAGCTGAAGTATCCTATGGCCATGATAAACGAGCTATAATTCCGCTATCAAACGTTGAGATTCTTGTGGAATAAGAACTAATACCATTTTGCTGCATAATT
The DNA here is from genome assembly GCA_964532455.1 of uncultured Anaerolineales bacterium. Taxonomy (GTDB): domain Bacteria; phylum Chloroflexota; class Anaerolineae; order Anaerolineales; family UBA11858; genus B10-G9. The sequence continues at coordinate 34,674 of CAZHHT010000001.1, read as the reverse complement.
GACAGGGCAAATTGAGGAGAGAGAACTATGGGCATGATGAATGATTTTGATGATCTGGAATTCGAGGAAATAGATTCTGAAGAAACTATCGCAACAACCAAGGGATCCAACCGGACCTTCCTGGTTGTTGCCGGAATCCTGGGCGGAATCCTCCTGATTGCATTACTCGCTATTGCCGGTTACGCCGTAGTTTACTTACCCGGTCGTGATACCGGACAGCAGACCCAGGTAGCAGCAATCAATGCCACCAATACGGCTGTTGCGGAAGAAGCCCAGCTTACTGCAATCGGTAAACAAATCACACTTACGCCAACCTTTACAGCTACTCTTCCGCCAACCGAAACTTTAACACCGGTCCCCACCAACACTGCCACCCCGGTATTGGCTCCCACCAATACACCTGAAGCAACTAGTGATGGGACGCTGGATCCTGCAACTGCCACAGTTGCAGCCCTGCTGACTCAGCAAGCAGGAGAAGGAGAGGAAACGCCAGTCCCGACAGCTACTGCTCTGCCAAACACGGGTTTTGCAGATGATTTCGGAGTCCCGGGACTTCTCTTGGTTGCGGGTGTATTAATGGTGATAATCATCCTCAGCCGCCGTCTGCGCGCATCCTCAACGTAGAAACCAGCGGAATTACCCTGTCAGTTTTCTTTGTAAAAAAAAGACAACCACAGTAATCTTATTGGACTGCTGTGGTTGTTTTATTAATTACCGGGTTTCGTTCAGGTGATATTTTCTGCAACAGTCTCCCCATATACTAGCAAGGCTTGAACCATCTCTTCGCTTCTACCTTCAGCATATACCCGCAGAACTGGTTCAGTTCCCGATGGGCGAATCAACAGCCAGGAATCATCTTCCATAATATATTTCACACCATCTACCGTCAACAGATCAGTTACTTTGACCCCCCCGATTACATCCGGTTGATTATCTAGCAAATACCGCACCATTTTTTGTTTCTGGATAGGATATTTTAGCCGTTGATCTTTCCGCTCATAATACGCCGGACCAACCTCCTTCAGCAGTTCGTTAACTAAGGTATTGAGCGATTTCTGATACACAGCAACCATCTCAATCAGGAGCAGCCCCATCAAAACCCCATCCCCTTCCGGAATATTTCCCCGGAAAGAAATCCCTCCAGATTCTTCTCCTCCGATGAGGATATCCTCTGAGATCATATAATCAGCAATGTGATTAAATCCTACGGGTGTTTCATAAACTGGCAAATTGTACTTCTCAGCTAGGCGGTCAATCATTCTTGTAGTGGATACTGTTCGAACGACAGGTCCTTTCCAACCCCGTTCTTCAACAAGATAGCGGAATGCCAGAGCCATAATTTTGTGGGGATCAACAAAATTACCCCTTTCATCCATAGCGCCAATCCGATCTCCGTCACCGTCCAGTGCCAAACCAAGATTGCCCATGCCTGTGCTGATCGCCCCCGCTAGAGCGCCTAGATGGGAGCTAATCGGTTCCGGATGCGCTCCTCCAAATCCCGGGTTCATTTCACCCCGAATTTCCTTAACCTCGCAGCCAGTCCCGGTCAAAATCCCCTTAATCATACCCCGTCCAGATCCGTGCATAGAATCCACTACTACCTGGGGAGGATTTGCTGCAATCGCATCAAAATCGATCAGGGTTCTCAGGTGCTGATAATAATCCGGAACGGGATTAAAGTTCACAATCAACCCATCTTCCACGGCTTGGTCCCACTCCATTGAATTCGGACCCCGTCCGCGTTCCTGGTTGTCATTTAAGTAGATTTCCACCCGCCTGGATTGTTCTAACGAAGCTGAACAGCCATTGGCAGCCTTTAACTTGACTCCGTTGTAGCGGGGAGCGTTATGCGATGCAGTAATGACAATGCCGGCAATCGCACTCAAGTTTTTCACTGCATAGGATATAGATGGTGTGGATGCATCGGCTTGTGCTATATACACTGTGTACCCATTGGCAGCCATCACCCGGGCAACTTCCCGGGCATATCGATCTGATAAAAACCTGGTGTCAAAACCCACCACAATCCGGTCAGCGTCGGGATTGATATCTCCAGCAGATTTACTGTGCCAGTGACCAGAATGAATAGCATCTGCAATCGCTTGGGTGACCAGACGCAGATTGTGGAAAGTGAAAGTGTCAGAGATTACAGCCCGCCAGCCATCAGTGCCAAAATTAATAGGCATACTTCTTGCTCCTAGATCTGTACAAATTTTGAATGTACACTATTCTATCATTGATAGTCCTGATCGACAGGTTCATCTCTCCCTATCGAGCAGGAATTGATTCTGTTCCTTGAATTTCACAGATTGGACTGGAGGATCGATCGCATTCATTGAAAACTTGAGTTGTGTTAAAATCTTTTTATAGGGTGCTTATGGATTCCAAAACGATTTACTCATTTCTCCACGAACATTTTCTCTTTAATTGCCTGACCGATGAAGAATTAGGTCAGATCATGCCATTATTTAAACCCATCGTATTGGAAAAAGGAGAAGTGCTATACCGGACAGGATTCCCGGGGAGGAATTTTTTCCTCATTGTGTCCGGAAAAATCATCCTCCAGGATGATAATCAGAACTCATCTGTGATCAACGCCAAAGGTCATTTTGGAGAACAAGCGATATTTAAAGAGGGGCTACGGATCGAAACGGCTCAAGCACTAGAAAAATCAGTCATCCTGGCAGTAAATAAACGCGGGTTTATGGCCATCCTCTCTGCATACCCATCCATAAAATCCAGAATTTCAGGCATGAAAAATAGTGCTACCATTCTTCAAAACCATGAGTTTCCCTGGATCGGCACTAATGAAACGGTCCGTTTCGTAGACCGAAAACACATCAACGTTTTTTATACTCAAATGATGCTGCCGCTGGTTTTCTTGATTCTAACCGGGATCGGCGCAGTTCTTCTTAAATTAAATTTAGGGCTATTTCTGCCAATTACATTTCTAATTTTCTGTTCATGGAGCATATGGTTGTGGCTTGATTGGCGGAATGATTTTTACTTTGTCACCAGTGAACGGGCAGCCTGGGTGGAAAAAGTGCTCTGGCTTCACGATCAGCGGAGAGAGGTTCCCCTGCAGTCAATTCTATCGGTCAATATCTCAACAAACCAGATGCAGCGCCTATTTGGGTATGGAGATGTCATTGTCCGCACATATACGGGAAATATCCCAATGCGGAACACTGCCCATCCAAAAATACTGCTGGACCTGATTTCCGAAGCGCAGGAAATTGCAAAAACGAGAGCCCAAAGAATAGAAACCGCGAACATCAACCAAACCATCCGCACACGACTGGGTCTATCAGGGAATTCAACCTCCCCAGAAACCGATCCCGAGTTTACTGATTTGGAAATGGAGGGAGGTCCCCAACTAACGGAGACAATCACTCCTCTCCAGGAATTCATTAATCTCTTTCGCGCCAGATATGAGTTAAACGGAGTAATCAATTATCGGAAACACGCATTTGTCCTGATCCGGAATTCCTGGTGGCTTTTGTTGGCTTTTGCCGGCCTTGGAGTTTCCTTTTTTGCCCGTTTAGTTGGGCTCTTGACCTATCCATCTCTACTTCTGATCTTAATCCTTATTGCTGTGAATTTGACCTCCCTAGGCTATGTGTTTGCTGACTGGGCAAATGACCGTTTTCAGATTACAGATAAATATATCATTGACCTGGATAGAAAACCATTTGGGCGAGAAACCAAACGATCTGCGTTGCTGGAAAATGTTCTCAGCCTGGATTATAAAAGGGAGAATATAATCCAAAGGCTGTTTGACTTTGGCACAGTCGCGATCAATGTTGGAGATATTCAATTGGACTTTGAACATGTTGCTCATCCCATAACTGTCCAAAATGAAATATTTGAACGATATAATACTGCAGTAAAACAAAAAGAGCTGAAAGATGCTCACCATCGGCGGGATGATATGGTAGAATTTTTAGCGGCTTATCACAAAGAAAGCACTAATGAACCGCCAGATCCTGAAAGTGAGGATCCCAGCATTGAGTATTAGCAGTAGATCAATGGAGCAGTCTTCTTATGGCAGCACGAAAAATTATTATTGTCCCCCATCCAACGTTAAGAAAGAAATCCGCAAAAGTATCTAATTTTGGTCCTGACCTTCAGCAATTAATCGAGGACATGATTATAACACTGCATGAGAACTACGGAGCCGGATTGGCAGCTCCTCAGGTTAACGTCTCGCAGCGGGTGATCTTGGTAGAATTTGGAAATGAAGAGAATGAGGAAATTCCGCCAACATTGTATGTCGCGATCAATCCCAAAGTGACCCGTTTTTCCCAGAAGATTGTGCGCGGGGCAGAAGGCTGCCTGTCAATTCCAGGACTAATGGGAGAAGTCGATCGCGCAAATGAAATTGTTATAGAGGGTCGGGACCGCTTCGGCAAACCATTAAAAATGCGCTTGCGGGGGTGGGTCGCACGGATTTTCCAGCACGAAATCGATCATGTCAATGGTATCCTCTATACTGATCGGGCGACGAGTGTCTGGGAAACCGATGAAAATTACAACCCCATTTAGCCTTCATGTATCTTACGCATCTATCTCTGACGGATTTTCGAATATTCGCCCGGTTTGACCAGGACGTTCCTCAAAACGCTCTAATATTAGTCGGTGATAACGCTCAAGGCAAAACAAGCCTTCTGGAGGCAGTCTACTACCTGTCAGCTTTAGATTCCTTTCAAGCATCCAATACGTCGGAATTGATCAATTTTTCCGCTCTTCAAAACGACCTGGCGGTTTGCAGGATCACAGCTGATTACCGGAAAGGGGGGGGAAACCATCACCTGGAAATCCGGATTATCCGGGATATGATGTCCAATGGAAACGCCAGCATTCGAAAAGAAGTTATGCTGGATGGAAGCCAGACTAAAATCAATTCTGTTATCGGACATTTTAATGCGGTTCTGTTCCTCCCGCACATGCTTCAAATAGCCACAGGCTCTCCTCAGCGCCGCCGTCATTATCTCAACTTAACCATATTCCAAGTGGATCCGCGTTATAACAAAGCCCTGTCAGAATATAATAAAGCCCTTACTCAACGGAACGCCTTATTAAAACAACTTAATGAGCGCTCCGGTGACCCGGATCAATTGTCCTATTGGGATGAAAGAATCACCCAGGCAGGGTCCTATATTATGCACGCCCGGATCCAGGCGATACGGGATCTCGGACATTTATCTGCCTCAATCCATCAGGAAATCACCAGGGGGGAAGAAATCCTGCGCCTGAACTATCTGCCCTCGTATGAACCGATGCCATCTCCTCCCGGGCAAATTGAATTACCGCTGGACAATCCGATAGATAGGTCCGGCTTGGAATTAAAGGAAATTCAAGGAGGTTTTCGGGAAAGACTTCTTGCCCAGCGGAAAGAGGAAATCAGCCGCGGTGTGACCACTCTTGGGCCACATCGAGACGATCTTCGTTTTATCAGCAACGGTATTGATCTTGGTAATTTTGGTTCCCGAGGGCAGCTGCGGACTGCCTTATTGTCAATCAAATTAGCAGAAGTTGCCTGGTTAAAAGAGAAAACCGGACATTGGCCGGTTTTATTGCTTGATGAAGTGCTGGCTGAATTGGATGATTCCCGCCGACAGGATTTACTGGAACGCCTGGCAAAAACCGAACAATTGCTGTTGACAACGACTGATCTGGATTTGTTTTCTGATGAGTTTCGGAAAACCGCAACCAGATGGAAAATTCGAAACGGGCAGCTAACGGTTTAATCAGAGGGGTTTTTTACTGGGCAATCCCACCCGCCTGGGATACTTCTCGGGGGTTGAAACTTTCTTTTCTATCGTAATCAAGAACCTGTCTTCAGTTACTCCAGGAAGCGTTATTTTCTTTACCTGGGTTAATTCACCCCCCAATAACCCTAATGCCTCTTGGGCTTGTTGGGCTTCAGATGGACCCTGATCCCCTTTCATCGCCAGCATATTTCCTCCGATTTTAACAAAGGGAAGCATGTACTCACTGAGCGTGGAAAGCTTAGCCACTGCTCTAGCTATTGCCCAGTCAAATTTTTCCCTGAATTCCACTTCCCGAGCAAGGCGCTCTACTCGTTCCTGGATTACCTGAATCCCCTTCAAATTCAAACTGTCTATGATATGCTGGCAAAACTCGGTTTTTTTATTTACAGAATCTACTAGAACCACTTCAGTATCTGGCAACAGTATCTTTAACGGTATACCGGGGAAACCCGCTCCGGAACCGATATCAATTATCCGGTTAATAGATGTATTTTTGATGACCAGATAGGGACTGAAGGAATCTAAGAAATGCTTCACCCGGATCTTTTCCGGTTCACGAATCGCAGTGAGATTAAACCTATCATTCCATTCATCCAGCTCCTGTCTATACCGGTCAAGGAGGGATAATTGGTAAGAACTGAGAGCAATCCCGATTAAGTTCTGAGTTTCCTTCTTTAAAGTTTCCATCTGGGGTAAATTATACAGGATTCTTGACCGCAAGAATAATAAAAGTCTGATTTCTGGATCAGAAATCAGACTTTTATTTATTGACTTTTTCAGAGACTATTTTTCTTTTTCTGCAGAAGTCTTATCCTGATTCTTTTTCTTTTTCCTCCGGGCAAATAACCCTTTCAACCCTTTCCAAATCCAGCGGACAGGGAAATACAAAACTATAACAACCGGGAGGATGTACAACCCAATCCAGATCAAAAGGTTAGCAATAAATTCCAGGGTATTGATAAGCGCCTGGATCGCCCGTTTCGCCACACCCACTGGCTGCCAATTCCCGATTTTGAGAGGTTGTACTGCCTCATTTGCCTGAATGTTCACAGATATGGCGGACAAATCGGCAGACTGCTCGTAGTATTGCATTTGTCCTTTAATCAATTCTATTTGTTCCTGTACTTCAACCAGGCGGTTGTAGACGCTTAACACATCCTCTGTCTCATAGGCTTGTTCCATAATCTCGGTTAGTTGCTGTTCCGCATTCTCTAGATTTCTCAACCTGGATTCCAAGTCAGTATATTCCTGCGTTACATCCTGCCCTGAGATGTTTTCACTCAGAATCTGACCTGCACCTGATTTTATTTCAGCCAAGGCTTGATCCAATTTCTCAGCAGGTACCCGGATAGTTATATTGGCCTGAGGTACTTCCAGACCACCATTGATCTCCATCCGGTACAGGTTGGAGGTAACTACAAATCCCCCCAAATCAGCAGCGAGATCGCTGATGGCATCAAGGGTTGTTCCCGGCTCTTCAACAACAATTGACAGGGATGCATTCTTAATTACCATTCTGGTTTGGGGTGCTCGAGTCTCGATCCCCTGATCCGGGTAGGATGCTGAGGTAATTGAATCTTCAGCCTCGCCAAAATAGGAGTTACCAGAGAAATCCATATTCTTGGCCATGGGAGCCACGCTTTCCATTAAAACTTCAGAGTCGTATCGGGCGCTGCCCACAGCACAAGAGGATAAGAGAATGGCTAGAACGGACAAGAAAATTAGTTGTTTCTTCATGAATGTATCTCCTTTCTTGTGTATACTTTTCATCCTTAAGACGCTAAATCTATTGGAAAAGTTCCCTACCATCCCAATTCCAACCGCTGAATGTATTCAATTGGCAATCCAGCCAATCTCATCCTTTCCTGGACATCTGCGACATCGTACGAAACCCGATGCTGCGCCCAGGTCTTTTCCTCGGTATCAAATATTGTGTATGCTGCCCGGGGATCATGATCCCTTGGCTGTCCAACTGATCCAGGATTCACTATGGTTCTTTTTGGGAGCCGGGTTTGTTCCCCTGGATAAACAAAGTTCACAGTTGCCAGTTCTTTCTCATTCTTCATATAGTACATTACGGGAAGATGAGAATGTCCCACAAAACAATATGGTGTTAAAAAATAATCGAAGTTTGCTGTAGCAGTGTAGACATCCATGATGTATTCCCAAATCGGGTCTCGGGGGCTTCCATGTACCAGTGTTACATCATCAACTTCAGCCTGCGGAGAAAGACTCTGTAAATACTGTCGGTGGATTGGATTGAGTTGTTCATCTGTCCACTCCAGCACTCTTTGGGCTGAGTTGTTAAATTTTACCTTTTCGGTCAGCCCAATCACCGCACTATCATGATTGCCCCGCAGGCAGATCAAATTAGGAAGATCCCGGACAATCGATACACAATCATTTGGATCTGGACCGTAACCGATGATATCGCCCAAACACCAAACAGCATCTACCGTGTTGGCGTCTTCTAATACAGCTTCCAGAGCCGTGCGATTCCCATGTATATCAGATATGATTAATGCTTTCATTTATGGCTGGTTCCTCCCAGACATAATAAATTTTCTGTAACTAATCACAATAATTTTTCTAATCATAAGCGAAACCTTGTTTCCAGTAAAGTAATTATTAGCAGTATCTTGTTTGAATACTGCTAATAAATTAAAAATACTATTAACTTCAATTCGACATAATATCATATTCTTCTATAACCAGATGAGCCTGATCGCTGGCTGCTTCGAGTGGCATTGTTCTTGCAATCTTAACACAGCAGCTGGTTTTTAGGCCGGTAAATCCTCACTTAAAGGTAAAATATACCCATTGAAATGGTTACTTCAAGGCGGTTCTTCCTCAGTTTACTGGTTTTATTGATAAGTGCCTGCACCAAACAAGCACATACAGCGCCCTATATTAATTTTTCCAAAGTAGAATCAGATTCAGAACCTGAAGCCACCAATGATCCTTACATACCTCCAACTAGAATTCCAAATCAGCCGATATATACACCCACACCAAGCGATCCTAAACCACTTCCCACATTGCGCTCAGAAGATATCACCTATGCTGTTCAGTGGGGAGATACAATACGGTCCATTGCTAACCAATATAATTTACTCCCCAAACAAATTATTAACGTAAACGGGATTACCAATCCTAGTCTGATCTATACCGGACAGGAACTGCTACTACCAGCGCCTGATGTCAGGGATACGGGACCTGGTTTTAAATTAATACCGGACTCTGAATTGGTAAATGGTCCTTATACCATCCGTTTTCGTACAATTTCATTTATCAACAACCAGGTGGGGTATTTAAAAGATTATCAGGAAGAAGTAGATGGAGAACCTCAGACTGGATCTGAAATTATCCAGCGTATCTCCGAGGATTATTCCATAAATCCCCGCCTTCTGATTGCCCTGATCGAATATCAAAGTAAGTGGGTAACAACGAGGAGCAATAAAAACAATCCCTACCCGTTATCTCATAATGAAGCAGGCTATGAGGGGCTGTACCGTCAGTTAGCCTGGGCAGCGGATGAATTGAATCGGGGGTATTACCTCTGGAAAGTTAGAGGGATCGGGGCCTGGACAATGACTGATGGGATCAACGTTCCCATTAATGCCACCATCAATGCCGGATCTGCAGGCGTCCAGCATTTGTTTTCGCGGCTCCTTCCATACAAAAACTGGTTAACTGCCGTATCCGAGGAAGGTTTCTTTTCTACGTATTCTAGCTTGTTCGGGTATCCCTTTGATTACACATATTCTCCTCTTCTTCCAGAAAATCTAACCCAACCCCAGCTCCAACTGCCATTTGAAGACGGCGTGACTTGGCTATTCTCCGGAGGGCCCCACGGTGGATGGGATACCGGTTCTGCCTGGGCGGCACTTGATTTTGCACCAATTCCCGGTGATTTGGGCTGCAGTACCAGCAATGCCTGGGTAGTTGCGGTAGCAGACGGCATCATCGTCCGGTCTGATCACGGTGCCGTTGTCCAAAGTCTGGATGGAGATCCATTCGGTCAGACCGGGTGGTCTATCCTTTATATGCATATTGAAACCCGAGACCGGGTTGAAATTGGATCCCGCTTAAAGGCAGGAGACAGAATTGGACATCCTTCTTGTGAAGGAGGAATCTCTACCGGCACTCATCTTCACATTGCCCGGCGTTATAATGGGGAATGGATTCCCGCTGATCAGGATATCTCTTTTATCATGGACGGCTGGGTCTCCCAGGGTCTGGGATTTGCTTATCAAGGCATAATGACTCGCGGAGAACAAGTAGTTCGGGCCGAAGATACCAAAACTGATTACAATCGCATTCAACGGTAAAAACCAGTGAAACGTATTGTCATTTTAACTCTTATGCTCTCCCTGACAGGATGCAGTTTATATCAAAGAACTCCTCCGATTTTTGTCCCTCCCGTGGGGTCCACACCAACGCCAGTGACACCCAATCCAGATCCGTCTCCAACTCAAGCGGCCACCCTTATAAATTCAGCAACTCCTACCGCTGAATTTAATCCGACCCCGACTGTATTCATTCCTCCTACAGAAACATTAGTGCCTACGCCCAATGTCGAGCGGGAACCCATTGTCTACCATGCCCAAGCCGGGGATACACTGGCTGTTGTTGCCACCCATTTTGGCGTGGGGAAAGATCAGATCCAATCCAACGTAACTTTGCCTGAAACTTCCTTTATTAACCCGGGAACTTTACTGGTTATTCCTCAGGTATTAATCAATACAACTTCTGACGCACATCTGCTGCCAGATAGTGAGTTTGTTTACTCCCGGGCGATCACAGATTCCGATTTTCCATCCGATGTGGTCAGTTTTGTGGAACAGGCCGGGGGCTATTTAAGTAAACCGCGAGAATATGAACACTCGAACTTAACAAATGGTGGAGAGATTGTTAAACAGCTAGCGCAAAACAATTCCATCAATCCTTTTCTCCTGCTTGCCCTGCTGGAATACCAAAGTAATTGGGTGTTTGGTCAACCTCAAAACCTTGTCCAGCTGAAATATCCCCTAGGGCATATAGATTACGATGATAAGGGTCTGGTACATCAACTTCGGTGGGCGGTCAACCAGCTCTCGATAGGTTATTATGGCTGGCGAGAAGGACGCTTGACTGAGATTATAATAAAGAATTCACAAAACCCCTCCAGTGATGTAACTGCCCGTATTGAACCCAGCCTGAACGCTGGAACAGTCGCTCTCCAGTATTTTTTCTCTCAGATTCATGAAAGTGATGAATGGATCCAGGCGCTGGATGACGATACGGGTTTTATTACAACCTATGCAGATATGTTCGGTTCTTCAGAAAACCGAACTCAGTATGAACCCCTTTTTTCCCATAATCTGGTCCAGCCCCAGCTCAGACTGCCTTTCACCCCGGGTACTATATGGAACTATACAGGGGGACCCCATGGAGCCTGGGAACGGGAAGGTTCCTGGTCTGCAATTGATTTTGCCCCTTCTGGATTTGAAGGTGGGTGTTCACGATCCTACGCCTACGTAACAGCATCCGCGCCAGGACTGGTCGTCAGGGCGGAAGATGGCATAGTGATCATTAATTTGGATTACAACAACAATGAGCATTCCGGCTGGGTGCTGTTATACCTCCATATAGCTACTGATGGACGGCTTGTAGACGCGGGTGATGAGGTCAATACCGGAGACAAACTGGGGCATCCCTCCTGTGAAGGTGGTATTTCAACCGGTACCCATGTCCACATGGCACGGAAATACAATGGGGAATGGATGACAGCCGATGGCCCTATTCCTTTTCTATTAAGTGGCTGGACAGTGCATAATGGTGTTTCGGCTTATAAAGGAACCCTCACCAAACCCGGTGAGGGTATCATCACTGCCAGCCCTTACAGTGCTCCGGGGAGCCAGATTAAGCGGTAAAATAGAAGGCCTATGTCCCGCTTTCAGGGTTTCACTCAAATTCGTGTTAAGTTCCTGATTCCATGGTTTTGGATTCTGGGTATTCTGCTCTCTGCTTGCTTACTGCAAATTCAAGAACCGGAAGAAAGCCAGTTCCCCACGTTAACCCCAACCCCAACCATTTCCCCCAGGACAGTGTCAGAACGCCCGATATATACACCCGGAGAACTCGTAGATTATATTGCGCAGTCGGGTGATACGTTACCTAATCTTGCTTTCAGGTTTAACACCACAGTAGAGGAAATCCTGGCAGAAAATCCGATCATCCCGGAAAGCGCGACAACCCTCCCCCCAGGTTTGCCTATGCAGATACCAATCTATTATGAAGCGCTCTGGGGATCTCATTTTCAAATCCTCCCAAACTGCGCCTTTATCAATGGACCTGCCCAAACTGGATTTAACGTAACAGAGTTTGTAGAGTCTCAACCCGGTTGGTTAAAAAATTACCAACAGTATGCCGCAGAACAGCAACGAAGCGGGGCAGAGATCGTCTCCTATATTTCTTCTAGTTTCAGCATCAGTCCCCGGGTGCTGTTGACCTTATTGGAATATCAAACTGGCGCACTAAGCAACCCCATACCTCCTGAAAATTTAGGGGGTTACCCATTAGGTTACGTTAAAACTGGTTACCATGGTTTATATATCCAGTTAGTTTGGGCTGCAAATTCTCTGAACCAGGGATATTACGGGTGGTTGGTCAACCATCTGGATACTCTGGAATACCTTGATCAAACCATAGAGCATCCGGATCCTTGGCAAAATGCGGCAACGGTTGCCCTGCAGTATTACTTCTCCCAGCTCGAACCTAAAGAAGTATATGACTACACAATAAGCCCGGATGGATTCTTCAATATATATCAGTCCTATTTTGAGGATCCATGGAATTGCGAACCTCTTATTCCCGGTAGTCTAAGGCAGCCTATTCTGCGGCTTCCATTCGAAAGCGGAAAAACTTGGGCTTTCACGGGAGGTCCCCATACCGGTTGGGGGCAGGGATATCCCTGGGCTGCACTGGATTTTGCCCCTCCAAGTGAAGTCGGCGGGTGTGAAGTGACCAGTGAATGGGCTGTAGCAGCTGCACCTGGTATTATCGCCAGATCAGACACCGGCTTGATTGAGCTTGACCTGGATGGCGACGGTGATCCACTCACTGGATGGGTGATTTTATATCTCCACCTAGGAACCCAGCATAAAGTCCGTGAGGGAGATTTGGTTGAAGCAGGAGATCACCTTGGCCATCCTTCCTGCGAGGGCGGTGAAAGCACCGGCTCTCACATTCATATTGCCCGCAAATACAACGGGGAATGGATACCCGCTTCAGGTACTATACCCTTTAATCTGGACGGGTGGATTGCTCATGAGGGAGCAGCTGCTTATCTGGGCACCCTGACCCGATTTACCGAGACTGTTATTGCCAGTATGAAAGCAGAAGAAAAAAGTCTGCTTAGCGCCCGGAAGATCACCCCCTAGGGTCGTTTTTTCTATTTTCATTCAAAGAAATTTAAAATATATCGAGCAGGCTCTTTAAAGGGGAGAATTTATCATTTTAGCCAGTCAGGAAACTAAGTTTATCTAGATAATTCAATATATTAATATTGTATTCAATATTTCTTATTTTTTCCCTTGACATACTGAAGTTTTTTGATATACTGTAAGCATTGTTCATATTCCCACACGGGAGGCAGTTATGTTTACGGTAACTTTAATCGAATTCAAAACCAATCAAGCGGAGCTTCACAGGCGAGCCGCCTATTTCCGGCTGGTGAAATCGCTGGAAAAACCGGATCCGTGGAATGCCCGGGTATTAACTACGGTTGGTAAATTATTAATCGAGTCTGGAACAGGGATTATCAACCGTTATCAAACAGCCCAATATAAATATTAATTCCAAAAAGGAGATTTAATCATGCATGCATTACCCTCACAATGCCCTATCTGTGGTGGAGAAGTTGTTGTAACCCGGATTAATTACCGCGATTGCAATACAACCATTGACGGCCGTTTTACTTCCCGTACTTTCTCGCAGCTAACTCCAAAACAAATGGATTTTGTAGAAACTTTTGTCAGGTTGGAAGGCAAAATCACCCATATGGAAAAGGAACTTGGGTACTCCTACCCTACAATCCGCAAGCTGCTGCACGATGTCATTCGGACGTTGGGATACGAACCCGGCGGTGAAGAGGAAATTCCCGAGCTATCTGAGAAAGAACGGCAGGGCATCCTGAACGATCTGGATGACGGGAAAATTAGTTATGATGAAGCCATCAAGCAGCTGCAAGACGAGGAGAAATAAGGTCTATGTCACAACATACAATCCCTATTGATGATATCTCCCGGCTGGTAATTTTGAGCACCGGAGACAGCCTGTACTTGACGGGATGGAACCGTGATGAGATTCGGATCAAAGATCCCTCAGAGCAGGATTCATTCAATAAAGAAAAAGACCTGCTTGAGATTACCTTTCCAAATGACGGCATTATCCATCTACCCCATCACCTGCGCGTTACCATCGAAACCGTTGGCAAAGATGCGGTGATTAAGGGAATCGGCAGCCCCCTTCAGATTTCCTCAGTGGGTGGTGATCTCATACTCAGTGATGTCAGTCTATCAAACGTGAAATCTGTCGGCGGTGATGTGTTTGCGAAACGCATCCAGGGAGATTTAGTGATAGAAAATGCGGGCGGGGACTGTCTGATCAATAATGTAAAAGGACAGATGTCCCTTCAGCAGGTCGGGGGAGATATCCAGGTCGAAAAGGTAGCCGGCGGAATTGAAGCCCAGGCAGGAGGAGACAGCCAGCTCAATTTTTCTCCAGTCCCCTGGCAGGCATATAGTATTAAAACTGGCGGCGATATATCTATTGCCGTACCAGAGGACAGTAATGCTGAGTTCTCAATTAAGAGCGGAAATAAAGATATAACCGTGAAGCTGGGCAGCATCGATGAAAAGGTAAACGACGGGGACTTCATCAAACAAATTGGTGAGGGAGGTCCATCGATCATGCTTTCCGCAGGTGGGAGCGTATTCGTAACAAGTGACAATTTCAGCTGGTTATCGCCACTCTGGATAAACACAGAACAATTCGAAAATATTGCAGTTGATTTTTCGTCCCAGGCAGCTGAGCAGATAAAAAACCACCTTGGTCATCTGGAAGATGATCTGCGGGAATCTTTATCCGGACTGTCCGATTCCTTGGATTCAGTCGGTTTATCTGAAGAGAACCTGCAGCAGATTAAAATCCAAATCGATGAAAGCAGCCGTCTGGCAGCCCAAAAAGCTGAATTGGCAGCGGTAAAAGCCCAGGCGAAGGTAGAGAAGAGTATTGCCAAAGCCCAGCGGAAAGCCCAAAAGATGAAAAGGAAACCCAGGGAATTTGACCTGAACCAATTCCTTGCATTACAAGCTGAAAAGAAGTCAGTGTTAGATAGCGAACGCTTGATAATCCTGGAAATGCTCCAGGAGAAAAAAATCTCTCCTGAAGAAGCCTATGACCTATTACAGGCATTGGAGGGGAAGAAAAACGATGACCGTAAATAACGAACGCTTGGAAATTCTGGAAATGATCCAACGGGGAACAATCAACGCTCAGGAAGGTTTGAAGTTAATCGAAGCACTCGGTGAAATCAAGGATAATCTCGACGAGGAATACCTTCTCGCTAAAACCAAGCTTGAAGGAGAACCAGACTCGGAAGTGGGAGATGAGTTTGATCCCCAACCTGCACTGGAAGATCTTGAAAAATGGAAGAAATGGTGGATTATACCTTTCTGGATCGGGGTAGGAATAACCGTGTTTGGTGGAGCCCTGATGTACTGGACATGGTCTGCCAGGGGAATAGGCATTGGATTTATCCTGGCCTGGATTCCGTTTCTAATCGGGGTTGGTGTTCTGGTACTTGGCTGGAACAGTCGGACCGGACCCTGGCTCCATCTCCGGATTCAGCAAAAACCGGGAGAAACTCCGGGGCGAATAGCGATCAGCTTTCCACTGCCAATCCGATTCTTTGCCTGGAGCTTACGGACCTTTGGGAATTTCATCCCTGGCCTAAAAGGTACAGGCGTAGATGAAATCATTCTCGCGCTGGGAGAAAGCTCCCGGGCAGAAACGCCATTATTTATTGACGTAAATGAAGGTGATGATGGAGAACAAGTAAAGATATATATTGGTTAGGTAGAGATTCCTAACAAGGAGAATCACATGGTTACCAGCGAAGAACGGATGAAAATCCTGAATATGATCAATGAGGGAAAAATCACTGCAGAAGAAGGATCAAAACTATTATCGGCCTTAACCCGAAGAAGCGAAAAACCGAAAAAAGTGTCCAAGCAGGCTCTTGCCAGTCAGTGGCTGCGTGTGCGGGTTACGGATATGTCTACCGGGAAAGCCAAGGTTAATGTAAATGTACCCATGAAACTTGTGGATGCGGGGTTAAATATTGCCGCGCAATTTACACCAGAGATGGAAAACGCCCAGATGATGGACGCCGTAAAGGAAGCGTTGGCAGAAAATATCCAGGGGAAGATCGTTGATGTGGTTGATGAGGAAGACCAGGAACACGTAGAAATATTTATCGAATAACCCCCTGGTATGTCTGAGGGATCAACATAAAGAGCCCGGATTTTGGGTTCAATCCCTTTTTCCCGGGTTCGTTCTGTTTTTGCCAGCCAGTAAGATTATTTCTTTTTCGGCGCCACCTCTTTAACCTCCGCGGTTACTACGTCCTGGGCTGCAGGCACATACTCCGGAACAACGATCATCATGATTACATAAGCCCAGAAAAGTCCGCTGCCAGTCGCAAAAAAACCAAAGACGAAGAGGAGCCGGATCAGTGTAGGGTCAACGTCAAAATAATCCGCGATACCAGCACAAACACCCGCAATCATCCGATCATCCACTGAGCGATACAATCTTTTATATTCATTAGCCATGATTCTTTCTCCTGATAACAAAATTTATAGTTTCTCTACCAGGATATACGTCTAAGCCATTATAAAGTTGTATGTTTATTATGGTTTCCTGTTCGGCATACTTTTTCCTAATAACGAAAAATACATAATAGAAATTAGCCCTGTCCCCAGCTCCAGAAAAGCACTTTCTTTTGATATAATCAGGACTGTATACTTAGGATGAGGTGCCATGGATATCTACGATAAGGAAGCCGTCTCAGTTAATATCAGTACAAGGCTGCGTGCCCTCCGGGAGGAACGGGATTTGTCAATCCGGGCGTTGGGCCGATTAAGCGGTTTATCAGCCAATGCTTTAAGTGTAATTGAACGGGGTCTTTCCTCTCCCTCGGTGAGCACGTTGTACAAAATCGCAGTTGCCCTTGAAATTCCAGTTACGGCATTTTTTGAAGAAACTCCCCAAAAACAGGATGTGGTTTTTATCAAATCTTCAGAAAGGAACCGAATTCCCCTCCACCGGGGATTATGGGAAGGATTAGGTGGAGAACATTACGACGGCTTGATAGAGCCCTTTATGATCACCCTTGAAGCCGGCACCAGCAGCGGTAGATTCCATATGACACATTCCGGTCATGAATTTGTGTTATGTTTACGGGGCAAATTGGAGTATGAGATAGGCGATCAGGCTTATCTCCTGGACTCAGGTGATGCTTTATTATTTTCTGCATCGCTGGAACATAAATGGCAAAATCCGGGGAACAGTGTAACCACTGCCCTAATCTTATTGGCCGGTTTCCTGCCCGGGGAAAGCCCCAGGCAATACCATATTGCTTCAGGAGATCCCATTGTCACAGAATAATCTTTAACTCTGACAAGAAAAAACAACCTCGAAATTAATTTCGAGGTTGTTTTTATTTGCATCATTTTTTGAGATTAAACAAAAATAACTTGAGCGCCTTCGGTAATATCCATAAACTCCATTGCGCCCAGAACTGTTGCTCCCTCAATCAGGTCATCCTTGGTTAATTTCATCATGTCCATTGACATTTTACACCCGTAAACGTTGGCACCAGCATCAATGATCAGCTTCATGAACTCAGGTACAGGGGGGAAATCTAGCTTTTTAATCTCTCCTCTCATCATCCAAGAAGCAGCTGCGGACATTCCCGGCAGCGCTCCCAGTAAAGTTGGAATCCCGAACCAGGGGTGCATGTTGGGATTACCCACAGTAGCGACATTTAGTTTTCCCATTTTCTTTTTGGTGATAATGTCCAATCCCCAAAACGTGAAAAACATCTCCACCTCAATGCCGCTCATTCTGGCAGCATTAGCCAGGATTAAAGGTGGGTAAGCCATATCCAACGAACCTTTGGAAGCTATCAGCGCCAGCTTTCTTCCGCTAGTTTCGCCAGAACTTTGATGTAAAGCTCTTGAAGGTTTTGCCATCTTTTTCTCCTTTTCCTAGATACAGCCGGTCGGTTTTTTAAGGCCTGCAATATTAGCGGCTATTTTCGCTGGACCCCCTGGAAATAATTGGTACATTTCTTTCATACTGACATCTGTCTGCTGGGTAATACGGCGCAGCGTTGGCGGCTCACCCTGGGTTTCAAACTCCTGCCTGACGTACCTTATCACTTCCCAATGGCGATCGGAAAGTTTAACCTCCAGCGCTTCTCCAATTGCCTGGGCGATTTCTTCCGTCCACGCAGAAGCGTCTACCATAAATCCTTCATCATCGAAGGTAATGGTGTCAAGAATATCTTGAGTCATAATCTGTCTCCTTAAAACAATAAATAAACTGTCATTTACCCTGCTTATTCCCACCCAGGGCTTTTACAATCTGTAGTAAACGGGCCATTCCTTTTCGTACTTCGGGTTGGTTCAATTCCCTCAATAGCGCGATCGAGGACGGAGATCCCGAATCCTCCCCTATGGATCGAATATCTGCTGGATCTACATTAGCTGCAATCTTTTCCAGCACACTCCAGCTTTCCCGGGCAAATGTAAAAAAGCCTTCTCTCTCTAAACGATCAAGCCCTTCTACGGCGGTTGAGAAGACCTGTTTCCCGAGTAGTTCCATTTCATCAGCAAGCCCCATCAGCGCCTCAAAGCGATCCATCATGGCCATGATTAATTGAGTATTTCTAAGAACCCTTTTTAGGAGGAACATTAAATCCTCCAGTTCAAATTCTGTCCCAATTTCAGCCAGTTCATTGATGGTTAATTGGACCAGCTGATTGCCAATTGGTATTAAATCTGCCTTTAATTCATCCAGTTCATGGCGCCGGCGTTGTTCAATCTCAGTATGATCTGTCAAAATTCCCATCTGGGCGGTCAGCTGATCAACTTTTTTATGAAGTAATGTGATATCTTTATCCATCAATCACCCTCACTGCCATTTCCCGGCCATGGTCATCTGGGATTCAAAGGGCATTTCTCCCCCTTTCAGCAAGATATTCCAATACATCCAGCGGAACATCATTTTGCCCCAATGGTTAGCAGGGGACTCTTTTAGCAGGGAAAATGGCCCTAATCCGGGAAGAGGGTATTTCCCCGGAAGCGGTTCCACATCATAGTTAAAATCAATTAATATTCCCTGTTCAAATCCAGATTCAATAAAACAATTCGCATGGCCATCAAACTTTGCCAATGGCTCTAATCCCTCCATATGCCGAAGCATATTGTCAATCAGAATATCCAGCATAAAATGAGCTACTGATCCGGCTTTGGAGGTCGGGGCATCCCCGGCATCACCAATTACCCAGATATTTTCCCACGCCGAAGACTGCAGGCTATGTTTATCAATAGGGATGAAGTTGAGTTCATCGCCCAAACCAGAGCGTCCAATGACTTCAGCGCCCATGTTGGTGGGAATCGAAATCAGCAGGTCATAAGGGATTTCTCGCTCATCCCAGGAACGAATGACCTGCTTTTTATTGTCTACCTCACCAATGTTGAAATTCGGCTCCAGGTTAATACTTTTCTTTTCCAGAATACCTCCCAGGATCTCGGAAGCTCTGGGTTTAGTAAAAGCGCCATCAAGCGGTGTGGCATAAACTATTTCTACTTGATCCCTGATTCCGCGTTCATGAAAAAACCAATCAGCCAGGAAAATAAATTCCAGAGGGGCTACAGGACACTTTATCGGCATTTCTGAAACATTCACCACCATTCTGCCCCCTTTCCAAAATTTCAAAAACCGAGCCAGGTTAGCAGCGCCGTCAGGTGAATAAAAATCAAAGATGTTCTTCCGCCATCCGCCGCCATCCAGCAATCCCTCAGTCTCTTTAGGCTGAATATGACTTCCGGTCGCAATCACCAGGTAATCATAGTTGATGACTTGTTTATCTTTTGATAAGTGGACCCGGTTCTTTTCCGGTTCGATCAGCTCGATATCGGAAAGGATCAAATTGACATTGAGGGGAATAAAATCTCGCTTGGGTTTTTCCACATCCCGGGGATTGTAAATTCCAAAGGGAATAAACAGCAAGCCGGGCTGGTAATAATGGGTTTCATCCCGATCAACAATAACGATTTCCCATTCCCGGGAATCAAGTTCGTGAACCATTTTGTTGGCAACCATGGTGCCGCCGGTTCCGGCACCCAGAATTAACAAGGTTTTCATATAAGCATTCTCTCGATTCTTGGCAAAGGTTTGTTTTCCGGATTCAGTCACAGATCCTTCCGGTTCTCTTGTCCAAGGTATTGTGTAACAAGGCACATGTTACCATGCTACACAATAGAGAGAAGGGCTTTTAAAGATTTCTTACAGATTTATTATATTGTTGTGTTTTTCACAAGACATTGACACCAACAATCCACTACGACCTCGGTTCAGCAGATATTCCCCCTCTATCAAGAACAGTATTCCTTTCGACCCAACGTTTTCTGTTTAGCCTATTTTCAATTGATCCAAAATGGGTGTTTTTACATACGCCTAACTATTTTCCGTTTCCCGCTGGCTCAGTTGATTATCTGTCATCAAAATAAAAAATTCTCTGTATAATAGAAGCAAGTTTCAGGATGACACAACTCGGGGAGGAATTCTCATGAAATTAAATATTAAAGCCTTTGCTCTTGCCTGCGGTCTAGTCTGGGGAATTAACTGGTTTGCAGTAACGTGGTGGATGATGGCCTTTGACGGTGTAACCAGGGAGGTGATGTTCCTCGGCCGCATGTACCGGGGATTTACACTCAGCCCCATTGGCAGCCTGGTTGCCTTATTGTGGGGTTTCGGAGACGGCTTTTTAATCGGCCTGACAATCGCCTGGATCTATAATAAAATTATCCCCCATCTCCAATCTAATAGTGAGTAACTCCAGGTTTTCCCAGACCCATATCATCCCGAAAAACCGGATCGCGATTATTACTAAAAGAGCCGGGCTTTTTCCCTTGCCCGGCTCTTATTTAACTTACTCAGATTAAAGAACTATCTCATTTCCTTTTTCCTAACCCCAGAACTGCCAATCCTGCCAGCAAGGGCGCAGTGCAAAACCCTCTAATACCTAAGGGGGTGGAGGGGACCTCAGTCATATTTGCCTGGTTATCGTCCTCCGGTTGTGAAAGTTGATCTGGTAAACTCTCCAGTTCTCCTTCCCCTTCCACAATTTCGTAAGCCACATCACCATCTACAAAAATCAAGTGGTCACCGAGCGCTAAGTATTTCCCCCAGGAAGGTCTTGTCGCGAGCAAGTCAAAATAGACTTGTGATCCAAACCCGATTTTCAGAATATCCGCGGATCCGAGTTCAAATGCAGTATCGATCCAAATTCCATTCTGATAGAGGAAAGTTTTATCTTCAATATACTTAACAACCGGCTGATAATATCCCTGATCGAAATCATCACTTTGTATTTCCGCGTGGTAATACGATTCCGCCGAACGCAGGTTTGATTCAGTATCAGCTTTCTCAACGGCTTCTGCACCTGCAGCCGGTCCGGAATATTCTGCCATTAAATCCCGGGCAGCAGCATCCAGTCCTTCTCCAGTTAAAAAATCGCCCTCTTCAATCAGGAATGAAGTATAAGGTGTAATAATCCCATATTTAATACTGAGTTGGACAATCGCGTCCACCCATTCCTGGTTTTCACCCATGAGGCGAATCTGGGATAACAAATATCCTATCTTCCGGGTTGCCCACAACCTGGGAATATAACTGGTTAAATTTCCGGACCCATCAGCCGGCGAAAAATCAGCTTCATATATAAATGTCCTTTTTTCGCCATTTACATAACCTGACAATTTAATTTTTGTTCGTCCTGAACTGCCTGCAGGGTATCGATAATGACCCGTTAACAGCAGTTGTGATCCTGAAAATAAATCAGGGATACCAGGTGGATAAATTTCTTCCACCAGGATTCCGCCAAAGTCCAACTCCAGGTCTGTCAGCACAGGTGTTTTGATCTTGGCAAACAGGGCGGATACTTCCTCATCAATCCGCTCCTGGGGGCGTACATAGCTGGTTAATCCGCGATTATCTGCCGTCAGGGTATCCAGCAGCACAGTATTCACATCATCACCCACCCCAAAAGCAAAAAGACGAACGCTGCTGAATGTCGTCGCCCTGATATTAGCGATGATCTGTTGGATATCCGTGATACCTTCTGTGGGCAGTCCATCTGTCAGGAAAAGCAGCACGAGCGGTCTTCCCCCTTCGTCGTCTTCCAAATCGGCCCTGAGAGAGAGTGCCTCCAATAGGGCAAGGTTTATGTTTGTTCCCCCCAGCGCATCCATCCTGTCGATCCAGGACACAACCTCTGGGGCGCTAGAGACAGGCTGTAGATCCAGGGCAAAGTGTTTACTTCCAGTAGAAAAAGCGATCACATTAAAACGATCTTCCTCATTGAGGTGATTTAATACGTATTTAGAAGCTTCCTTGGCTTGATTAAGCTTCTCCCCCTCCATTGATCCCGAGGTGTCCAGAACCAGAATGACATCTCTGGGCACGACTTGATTGACTTCCACGGTCGGCGCTGCCATCAGAAGAAAATATCCTTCCCGGCTCATTCCGGGCAACCCGGTTTTTTCAGGATAGGTCAGTAGATGCAAACCTATCTCTCCCTTACTAAAAGTGTAAATTAGATCAAAATCCTGATCCGGTAGAACAAATCTTTCCTCATAGCCAATCATCACTCGATGATCCCCATCCCGCTGGATATATACCCGGTCTTGATGGGTGGGTGAATATATGGTGTGCAGCGGTTGATCTGATTCAAGGGTGATATGAACTGAGCACTCTTCCAGCGGCTGAGCAGAAAATTTTTCCGTATTAAGTGGATAACTATATCTCACCAAACCATTATCTACGGGCAGCACCTGAGTATATTCCAGCTCAATTTTCCTTGATCCACCAGCTGGAATAGGAAAAATACGTACCTGCACGGCATCCCGGCCCACATATTCCAATAAAGCAGGGTCGCGTCGTTCGCGAACGATATCTTCATAGATTTTTCGGGCTTGGTCAGCGGGCAGAATTTTCCCCTCGTTGGACACACCGTCTACCCACATCACAAATTTTGAAATTGATGCCCCCGCGGGCATAGGGAAGATATACGTCCCCTCAACCTCCCAATCATACTCATTTACAAATTCCTGTTCTACACGCGTGACTGCGATCTGATTTTCAATCGTGACAGAAACTCTGTGGTAACGGATGGTTAACCAGATGTCCTCCAGCAGCACAGGTCCAGTCAGCGGTGGTGGGTCGGGAATTATTATTCCATCCGCGAGGGCAGTCTGATAGGTGACCCCTAGCAGAATGAAAACAAAACCAAAACTTGCCAGTATTTTCTTTGGGAGATCCTTTATGTGACACATTCTTCTCCTCCTCAGATAACTCCTGTTGATGCTATTATGACGGTCAGCATCCTTTAAAAGTTCCCAAAATCTAAGCCAAAAGGATCGGGCAATCAGGAGAAGATAAGATTATTCAAATTGGTAGATAAACTTCAGGTCAGGATATTCAGTGAAATAATAATGAACCCAGATGTACATATGGCTGAAAAGTGCTGAGAGCAATCCGGCTTTGGACAGCAATAATAAACCTGGAACCCACAATAAAAGGAATCCGTAGAGATACATAGAGTTCGATGACCACTTAAATATTCCTTTTTTAACAAATGGCCTATCCCTGTAAATCCGGGGTTGAAAATGATCTATGCCCAACGCCCTTTCTATTCCAAAATGTTTCAGAACCGAATAACCTAAATACATTACCGGGGGGATACACAAAACAGATAAAGATATTCCCAGCCAGCCGGGAACAGGCAATGTGCCCTGGTTTGCAATCGCTAAACCGAAAATAAAAACCGGACGGGTCAGAAACAGGATCATAAAGCCCAGCCCCCAAACGAAAAATGCCCGCTCCCCAAACCAGGATGTCAGTAATTGATAATGGAGTTCAGCTCGCCAGAAAATCACCACAAATATTTAGTGAATCACCGGTGCTAAAATTGAGAGCCACAACCAGGTCCTGGCAGATAAGCCCAGGAACGCTCCTTCCAGGAAATCTCCCCGGCCGAATAAATATACCCCCGAGAGCAATAAAATCAATGAAAATAAGTGGTAACCCTGTGTTTCCAAGACCCGCATTCTTCTCACAAATCCCTTTTTTTAGGCTTTCAGTTAAACTAAATCTCCCTTAAAACTAACTTGTTTTTTCCAATTAATAAATACGTGGAACAAAACTTTTGGTCTTATCCATGTAGTGCTGATATTCTTCACCAAACCGTTCCAGATTGTGTTTTTCCTCGATCCGGGCAGTCAGGATCACTCCTGTAAACAGGGCTCCCATCAATCCCCCTCCCAACAACGAAGGGCCTTTCAGGAATGCACCCAGACCAAAAAGCAGCAGTGAGCTGTATAGTGGGTGCCGGATGAACCGGTAAGCTCCCCGAGCAATCAGGATGGTTGTGTCCTCAAAATCTCCGGTTGGATTTCCTTCAGTTTTTATCAAAGTAAAACCATGGACAGCCAAGAACAAAGAACCTGCCAGGAAAATCCAGGAAACAATCTGCCTGCCCGAAAACGGATCAACGAACCAGCTGTCTGCATTAAGGAATATCAGTCCCAAGAGACTATCAAATGCCAGAAAACGAGTAAATCGGTAGGGATGGGGCCTGATGAGAGTAAAGGCCAGCAGCAGCAAAGAAAATAATATCCAGAACAAGAAATTAAGCATCACTTATTCCTTTCTTTCAACTTCTACTCTGATTCTGCTCCAGGGGCTTTTTTAACTGTACACGGGTAATTCCTGTCAATTTTCAAGTGCTTCTACAGCACTCAATACCTGGGAAATTTCTTTCACTTCCCGGAAACGATCCTGGTTGATCTCAACCAACGGGTCATCCTCATGAGACCAGGTGAGGTGGTCTGACAAATAAATCGACCAGGCGCCAAGTTTCAACACCGGGATAACATCAGACCGAAGTGAATTGCCAACCATAATAAAATGACGGGGGTTAATTTGATGCCGCTCCAGGATTTCGCGATAGACCTCCGGTGTTTTATCACTAACTACTTCTACTGCCTGAAAGAAACCTGCCAATCCAGATGCCTCCAACTTGCGCTGCTGATGAAAAAGATCCCCCTTTGTAATCAACATTAATGGATACTCTTTTGAGATTACTTCCAACAGTTGGCGGACTCCATCAAACACCTCAACTTCAGCAGTAAGCATCGCTTTCGCCAGATTAAGTAGCTTCCTGATATCCCTGGGATGAATCCTCTCTTCAGTCAGCTCAATAACCATCTCTATCATTGAGAGCGCAAAACTCATCACACCGTAGCCGTAATATTGAATATTTTCTACTTCAAATTCATCCACTCTGTCAAGTGCATCTTGATTAATATTATAGTCAGCCAGGATTTGCAGGAAGACCTGCCTGCCATGCAAGTACAATTCCTCATTTTTCCAGAGAGTATCATCTGCGTCAAAAGCAATCCAATCAAACATAATTCATCCTGTTTATGCGGGGCTAATCCGTCAGGAAAGTTTCACTGCTCCCAAATATTGCACTGTTCTGGAACCCATATGGACTCCAGCCCTGCAGGCAGCAGGTAAATCCTCACCTTTCCGAAGCGCTGCCAGTAATCCGGCAGCGAAAGCATCTCCCGCACCGGTTGTATCAATCACATTCTCAACTTGTGGCGCAGGAATAAGTATCCCCTGACCCGACTCTGACAACCAGCATCCTTTTGATCCCAATTTAATAATGACTGCAGCTGCTCCCTTTGCGTGGAATTCCGCAGAAGCGGTTTCGGGATCACCATACCCGGTTAAGATTTCCGCCTCCCAGAGATTGCATAAGAATAAATTCAGGAAAGGCAGCAGCGGCCATAAATATTCCGGCTTTTCCATTGTCGGTGAAGTAACCACATCCAGCGAAGTGAATATGCCGTACTCCTGTGCAAGTTTGAGCACATCCTCAAAGCCAGGATCAAGAAGTCCGGGCAGGACATAATATCCCGCAACATGCAATAATCGAACATTAAGCTCTTTTAGTATGACTGGTTTAAGGGATCCTGGTTGAAGTTTCGCATTAGCGCCTGTGGTATGTATAAACCGGGGCTGGAAATCACTATCAACCAATCCAACACTAACACCGGATCCTTGCTTTTTAAACCGCTGAACAAACCGGATATCAACCCCCGTTCTATCCCAAGTCTGGCAAAGGATATCTGCAGCAGCATCATCCCCGATGCAGGCAATTAAATAAACCGTTTCTCCTTCCCTGGCAAGTCCGATGGCTGCATTAGATCCACAGCCTCCCGGTGTCACTGCAGCTTCCTGAAAGGTAATTGAATCATATCTGGGAACATCATCAACAGTTTTACAGATGATATCCAGAGTCACATTACCGAGTACTGCAATTGCGTTAAAATTCTCAGTCATTAGCAGGAAGTAGCGGAGGTCGTCTATTCCGCCAATCCTCGTTTGCCGTTACTTTCTCAAAAGCACGACCCACCCGCAGCAAAAGTCCTTCAGAATAGTCCGGGCCCAGGAATTGGGCGCCGATGGGCAAGCCTTTTTCATCAAAACCCACAGGGATGGTTAAACCAGGAATCCCGGCATGATTGGTAGTAACTGTCAGCTGATCCGAATACTGCATTAACACAGAATCGCCGTAAACACCGCCGATAGGAAAAGCCGTAGAGGGGGTTGTCGGTGTCAGCAGCGCATCCAGGCGATAATTCCCCTTGGGATCAAAGATTATTTCAAAATCATCGCGGATGAGTGCCCTGGCCTTCAGCGCCCGCTGGTAATATCCTTTATCAAATTGAGCAGCGCTTAAATAGATCCCCATCAGCATGCGAAGTTTTGGCTCCACTCCAAATGCAGAACCTCTTGTCTTCCGGTACAACTCCCGTAAATCCTCAAACGGTTGATCAGTCCGGAAGCCATACTTCACACCATCATATCTGAGTAAATTCGACGAAGCTTCTACCCGGGAAATCACAAAATAAGTCGGGATCCCATATTTTGTATGGGGAAGTGGAACATTAATCACAATATCCGCTCCCAATTGAGCCAAAAAGCCGGCCACGCTAAGTATAGCATCCTTGATTTCACCATCAATGGGGTTTTCCTTAAGTTCACCAGTTTCCACATCAAAATACGTGACCCTGAAGAATTCCTCCGAGAGACCAATTCTTAACCCGCGGATATCTTTCTCCAGTTCGGCCAGATAATCCGGTACCGGGACCACTGCAGCCGTATTATCCCGGGGATCCTCCCCGGCGATTGCCTGCAGGGCCAGGGCTGCATCCGTCACATTTCGGGCAAGAGGACCTGGGCAGTCCAGGGAAGATCCAAAAGCGATCAGCCCGTAGCGGGAAACTCTGCCGTAGGTCGGTTTTAACCCTACTGTTCCGCAAAATGCGGCCGGTTGTCGGATTGAGCCGCCGGTATCCGTTCCCAGCGAAATTGCTCCTTCTCCGGCAGCCACTGCTGCAGCACTACCGCCGGAAGAACCTCCCGTAACCCTGCTGGTATCCCAGGGATTCCGGGGAACCGGTTTTAATGCAGATGATTCACTAGAAGACCCATAGGTGAATTCGTCCAGGTTAACTTTTCCTATCATCACAGCGCCAGCTTCCTCCATCCGCTCTACTGCTGTTGCCGTGTAGGGAGCAACATAATTGGATAGGATTTTTGAACCAGCTGTCGCGGGGATGCCTTTCACAGTAAAGATATCTTTGGCTGTATAAGGGACACCTGCTAATGGACCAGGGCTCTCTCCTGCTTTCACTATCTGGTCTACTTTTTCTGCTTGTCCCCTGGCGTATTCATCAGCCAGCATAGTAAACGCATGGACACTACCAAGGTCTTCTTTTGATTGTGCTTGAGATGCGTCAACCTGTCCGGTTCTGCCATCCACGACCCGAACCCGTTCCAAAGTCTCCTCCAGTACTTCTACAGCAGATATCTGTCGGGTTTTAATTAAATCAGCGATTATATAAGCGGGAAGATCACAAGTTTTCATGAGTTAATCCAGCTCCTCTTGGGATATATCCGGAACCACGATATATCCATCTTCAAGTTCTGGCGCCTGCTTCAGGATATCCTCCCGGTGGGGATCCTGGCGGGTAACATCTTCCCGGGGAACAGGGCTGTTCATTTCCGTATAAGGAACTCCATGCGCTGCAGTCCCTGTTTCTGCATCTATGGGAATTGATTCCAGAACCTCAATGGAGACCATTTGATTGTTTAATTCCTTCCGCAGGTATTCACCTTCTCCTTTCGGAAGCTCCAGGGAGGCAAGGTCAACCAAACGTTTAAAAACATCCGATGAAATTTTATCTGTCATAAAAATTTCCTTAAGTGGCTACAATCTAAAAACAGTATTCCTATTTTATCATTGATTAATTCCAGGGTCATTTCTCCACCGGACAATCTAACAAGGAGCCGTGATCTATTACCCAACCCAGTACCAAACTCTCATTAAAATAGTGTCATTAAGAAACTGCATCAATTAATCCCAGGTGGTAGAATAATTCCACTTTATCTGCCCCTACCCGGCAGATTATTGGATAACTCTATTATTTGATTCAAGGACGGTATGCCTATGTGCGGTATCTTCGGAATCGTTACAAAAGAAACTCAAAACCTGGGACCTATATTGATTGGTGCGGGGGAGCGGTTATCCTACCGCGGCTATGACACCGTAGGGGCCGCGACTATCCCGCAGGAAGGAGAAATTGATCTCCGGAAGGATGCCGGAAGAGTCCAGGAAGTCGCTGAAAAATATAACTTTCAAGATATGCCCGGAGACCGGGCGATCCTCCAGCTGCGGTGGGCTACTTTCGGCGCTCCCTCCCAGATAAACTCCCAACCGCATCTTGATAGTGACGGGGATCTAGTCGGTGCCCATAACGGAAATGTGGTTAACAATGTGGAACTAAGGGAGCAATTCGCGGCAGAAGGTATGACAGTCCGATCAGAAAACGATGGTGAAAGCTGTGTCCATGCAGTTGAGCGCTACCACAACCAGGGACACGAAATGGTTGAAGCCATCCGGATGGCAACTCGAGATCTGGAAGGGGATTACTCTTTCGTGATCGGTAAAGTAGGAGAAGACCGCCTATATGCGATAAAAAAAGGGTCAGGGCTGGTCGCAGGCATCACAGAGGAGTTCACCTGTATAGGCTCCGATTTACCTTCTATCCTGCCTATTACCAGAAATATCCTCCGCCTCGATGATGGCGAGATCATAACGATCTGGGCCGGGGGTTATAAAATCACTAACGTTGAGGACGGCAGCACAATTGAGCGGGAACCTGAAATTGCCGAGGACAGCATGGAAGCTGCCCAGAAAGGCGGTTACGACCATTTTATGCTCAAAGAAATCCATGAACAGAGTCAAGTTGCCGGAGAGCTGCTGCATATGCTGGACAATTCCACAGATCTGGACCCATTTCTTGATAAACTCGCGGGGGCTCGCAACATCTATCTGATTGCCTGTGGTACCAGCTATCATGCGGGTTTACTTGGTTCTGTATACTTCAATCAGTTTGCCGGTAGAGCTGCTATACCTGTCCTTGCCCCGCAGTTTGCCGCCCAATACGGATCCTCGGTTGGACCTGAGGATGTAGGGATTTTTATCAGTCAAAGCGGAGAAACAAAAGATGTTTTGAACGCCATTAAATTCGCCGAGGAACGCGGTATGGGCATCCTGGGACTTGTAAATGTGGTCGGTTCAACCCTGACCCTCGTCAGTGAAGTCTATCTGCCGCTCACCTGTGGATATGAAATTAGTGTACCTGCGACTAAAACCTATAGCAACCAGGTACTGACACTTCTTTACCTGGCTCTTCGGTTCGGTGGATATGACACGGATGCATTAATTGATATACCAGAAATGATGGATCGCACCCTGGGGGAAGTATCCGGTCAAATCGATCCTGTGGTAAATAAACTTGCCAAGTGGGATGACCTCTACATTCTCGGTTATGGGCTCACTTACCCGGTCGCCCTGGAAGGTGCGCTAAAACTCAAGGAAATTACTTATACACATTGTGAGGGCATGCTTTCTACGGAATTTAAACACGGACCTTTATCTGCTGTCAGTGATGGGTATCCGGTAATCTTTACGGCAGGTCCGGATGATATTCCATTGATTGTCAGTGGAATCAACGAAGTTACCTGCAGGGGCGGCCACGTGATCGCGATTGGATTCCAGGATTCTCGCCTGGAAGTGAATGCTCAAGAAACAATCATCATCCCGGAAATTGACGTTCCGGAAGAACTCCGGGCAGCAATTCTGGCTTTTCTCAGCGCAATTCCGCTCCAAATCCTGTCCTACTACTGCAGCCTTAGTCGGGGCTATGATCCAGACTTTCCCCGCAATCTCAGCAAAACCCTGACAGTAGACTAAGACATCCATAAGAACGAAACTTAGCCTAAACAACAAAACCGGCCCGGAACTTAGGTTTCCAGGCCGGTTTCTGATTTAATTTCAGTCTGTTTGTAGGTTTAACGCCATTGAGCAGGACTTTGAGACCGGGTGGTGCTATAATAAAAAATGTAATTTCCCCTACAACCAACCAGGAAAAGGAGATTATTCAATGTCAGCAAATAATCTTGGGTTCACCTTAAGTGATGAGCATAAGATGATTCAGAAAGCAGCCCGGGATTTCGCCGAAAAGGAAATTAAACCCATCGCTGCAGAGTTTGACGAAAGCGGTGATTTTCCGATAGAAACAATCCAAAAAATGGGCGGAATGGGTTTTATGGGTATTGAGGTTCCTGAAGAATACGGCGGCGCCGGTATGGACACGTTGTCTTATGTCCTGGCATTGGAAGAAATCTGCAAGGCAGATGCCTCTCATGGAACAATTATGTCCGTAAATAATTCCCTCTTCAATTATGCCTTCTTGCTTTTTGGCACGGAAGAGCAAAAACAGAAATATATGGTGCCTGTCGCAAAGGGTGAGAAAATCGGAGCATATTCCCTCACAGAACCCATGTCCGGTTCAGATGCAGGAACAATGCGCAGCCGGGCTGTCAAAGAGGGAGATGAATATATCATCAATGGCCGAAAATCATGGGTTACGGGCGGACCTGTAGCGGATTACGTCCTGCTTTACACCATGACAGATCCAGAAAAAAAGCACCGCGGTGTGACTGCCTTTATCATAGATACTGAGCGACCAGGATTCATTCGAGCAAAAAAAGAACCCAAAATGGGTATCCGGGCTTCAGCGACCAGCGAGTTATTGTTTGAGGATTACCGCTGTCCTCTAGAAAACCGGTTAGGTGAAGAAGGAGAGGGATTCAAAGTCGCCATGACTGTGCTTGATGCTGGCAGGATCGGGGTTGCCTCCCAGGCACTGGGCATAGCGGAAGCTGCTTACGAAGCCAGCGTAGCTTATGCAAAAGAACGAGAGGCCTTCGGGAAAAAGATCGGACAGTTTCAAGGAGTCGCATTCCAACTGGCTGATATGAAAACCCGTATTGAAGCATCCAGGTTGCTGATTTATCAATCAGCTTTTGCTAAAGAACGCTATAAGACAACCGGGGAACGTTTTACCCTGGAAGCATCCATGGCTAAATTATTCGCTTCTGAAACAGCAAACTTTTGCGCCAACGCCGCTGTCCAAATCCACGGCGGGATGGGGTATTCCAAGGAACTACCCGTTGAAAAATATTACCGCGACGCAAAAATCACTGAAATATATGAGGGTACCAGCGAAATCCTGCGGATGGTAATCTCACGGCTGGAAACAGGACTTCGGTAACTTGCTTTTGACACGCGACAAGCAAGTTTTTATTATTGAAAATTAACATCCATGCCGCAAAACGACCCTTCTTCTGAGAAATCCCAAAGGCAAAGCCGCCCCTGGAATATCACCGTTTTGAGCGTCTTTGTCTTATTCATCAGCCTTTTTCATCTGCTGAAGTTA
The DNA here is from genome assembly GCA_964532455.1 of uncultured Anaerolineales bacterium. Lineage (GTDB taxonomy): Bacteria > Chloroflexota > Anaerolineae > Anaerolineales > UBA11858 > B10-G9. The sequence goes on along the minus strand of CAZHHT010000001.1, from coordinate 2,642 downwards.
AACCAGGTAATCACTCAGTGGGAAATCCTGTCTTCCTTGCCAATCACAGTATCTCCAGTATATCTGGCAGCGGACGGTTTTATTTGGGGAGTATCCGGATTAATCCTTTCCTGGGGTTTATGGACAGGACAAACATGGGCCGCAAAAGCCGGCCTGGTCCTGACTCTGCTTTTCGCAGCTGCCTTCTGGATTGACTTGATTTGGATATCAGAGCCTGAGCAGCTGCAGACCCGATGGCTAATTAATCTGGTGTTCACTGCTCTGGGGTTACCTGCTGTTATTCTCAGTTTAAATCTAACTAACAGTCGTATTTTCTTCAGTGGAAATCCTGCAAAAATAAACTGACGGGGTATTCTTATGCCAGAAAAATCTAAAAATCCAAAAATACAGGAATTGCGTGACAAAAAAGCCCAAAGCCGGCAGGGAGGGGGAGCAGAGAGGATTAAGAAGCAGCACCAGAAAGGACGTCTGACCGCCCGGGAACGGCTGGATCTGCTGTTGGATAAAGGGTCATACCGGGAAGTAGATAGCTTTGTAGAACACCGAAGTTCAGATTTCGGCACTGACGAGAATAAAAGCTTGGGTGATTCTGTCACCACGGGTTGGGGAACCATCAACAACCGGTTGGTTTATGTCTTTTCGCAGGACTTCACAGTTTTTGGAGGAAGTTTAGGGGAAGTCCATGCGGAAAAAGTGGTCAAAATTATGGATATGGCCCTTAAAAACGGAGCGCCTATCATCGGGATAAACGATTCCGGGGGAGCCCGAATCCAGGAAGGTGTCGTATCGCTGGGTGGTTATGCAGATATTTTCCTGCGCAACACTCTCTCCTCCGGAGTGATTCCCCAAATCAGTGTCATCATGGGTCCCTGTGCTGGAGGCGCAGTATATTCCCCGGCTATAACTGATTTTATTTTTATGGTTCGCGGCTCCTCTTTTATGTTTATCACCGGTCCAGATGTAGTTAAAACGGTGACCCATGAAGAGGTGACATTTGAAGAACTGGGTGGAGCAGACGTTCACGCAGAAAAATCAGGTGTCTGCCATATTGTCGCAGATACCGAAGCGAACTCCTTGTTCCTGGTCCGCAAATTACTTTCCTATCTCCCGCAAAACAACATGGAGGATCCTCCCTTTGTGCCTACAGAGGATAGTTCGTTGCGCAGCGAGCCGGCGCTGGATACTATTATTCCCGATGATCCCTCCAAACCCTATGACATCAAAGAGGTAATCTCTATCTTGATGGATGAAGGTGAATTTTTCGAAATTCAGGAGGGTTTTGCCCAAAATATAGTGGTGGGGTTTGCCCGTCTGGGCGGTCACAGCATCGGCATTGTGGCCAATCAGCCTGCCTTCCTGGCTGGTGTACTGGATATCGATTCCTCAGAAAAAGCAGGCCGTTTTGTCCGCTTCTGTGATTCCTTTAATATCCCGCTAATGACCTTTGTGGATGTTCCCGGTTTTCTACCCGGTGTAGATCAAGAACATGGAGGGATCATCCGGTCAGGAGCAAAGCTGCTCTATGCCTTCTCCGAAGCAACCGTTCCCAAAATCACCTTAATTACCCGCAAAGCGTACGGCGGCGCCTATGACGTTATGAGCAGCAAACACATCCGGGGAGATATCAATCTCGCCTGGCCCAGCGCAGAAATTGCGGTGATGGGACCTGAAGGAGCTGTGAATATCATTTTCCGAAAAGAGCTCCAAAAGGCAAAAAACCCGGATAAGAAAAGAGCGGAACTTGTCGCGGATTATAGGGAAAAATTTGCTAACCCCTACATTGCGGCATCCCGAGGCTATATTGATGACATCATTGAGCCCAGCAGCACCAGGGCAAGGCTGATTAATGGCCTGGAAATGTTGAGCAACAAAAGAGACAAAAATCCCGGTAAAAAACACGGTAATATACCTTTATGAAATACCGGATGAACTATCCATTAAGAAAGACCGATGTTTAATAAAATTCTAATCGCAAACAGAGGAGAAATAGCTGTCCGGATTATCCGGGCCTGCCGCGAATTAGATATTCCGGCGGTAGCGTTATACTCTGATGCAGACCGGCATAGCTTGCATGTTCGTTATGCAGATGAAGCCTACTACCTGGGTCCTTCTAAAGCCAGCGAGTCTTATCTTCGGGGAGATAAGATCATCCAACTTGCCCAAAATTGCGGAGCTGACGCAATACACCCTGGATATGGTTTCCTGGCAGAAAGGGCTGATTTTTCACAAGCCTGCCAAGATCACGGTATCATTTTCATCGGACCCAAACCCTCCTCAATCGCTGCTATGGGAGACAAACAGGCAGCCCGGGCCACTGTAACTGCAGCTGGCGTTCCAGTCGTTCCGGGAACAGAAGGACAAGGTAATCTGCCGGATGAACAGCTTATTGCACTTGCTCCGGAAATTGGCTTTCCTCTGCTAATCAAGCCGACCGCGGGCGGGGGGGGGAAGGGTATGCGTGAAGTCCAAAACCTGGAGGTAATGCCCGGACTTCTAGAAGCTTCCCGCCGTGAAGCAGAGTCCTCTTTCGGGGACGGCAATATCTTTCTTGAAAAAGTTATTCAAGGAGCCCGCCATATTGAAATTCAGATCCTGGCAGATCAGCAGGGCCATCATAAAGTTAGAATACGCCATAGTGAAGG